>JAAYHN010000315.1 GCA_012735395.1 Alcaligenaceae bacterium
GCCATTGCTTAATACAATAATATTTCTTTCTTTGACTTTAGCCTGGAACTGGATTTCGTGCTCATTGCGTTTCCACATTTCACATACCAGCGTTTCACCCGGATAAACAGGGGCTGAAAAACGGGTATCGAAACGAACCAGGCGTGCAGGGTCATAGTCGCAGAAAGACTTAAGAATAGCATGCGCAGCCACACCATAGGTACAAAGACCGTGCAAAATAGGTTGTGGGTAGCCTGCAGCGGTTGCTACGGCCGGATCAATATGGAGCGGGTTTGGATCGGCATTGAGGCGATACAAAATAGCCGCCTGCGGCAGGATGGGCAATTCACATACCGTGTCAGGTGCCGTTTCGGGTACTTTGGGCAAGGCCGGTGGTGGCTCATCGCCATTACCGAAACCACCGTCTGCACGGCAGAAGGTGGTTTGTTCAAGTGTGGCCAGCAAGGTGCCGGCTTCATCGTACAGCTTGCGTTCGGTCACAACCAGGGCGCCTTTATCGGCTCCCTTGTCAATCACATGAGAAACCCTGCTTTTTCCCGTCAGCTTGCCACTGGCGGGCAGTGGCTGGTGAATGGTGGTGCGCTGTTCGCCGTGCACCAGTTTGACCCAGGTAATGCCGGCTGCCGGGTCTTGCATCCAGAACCCGGGATAACCCAGCACGACTGCCATGATGGGGAAAGCCTTGATGTTTTTTTCGTAAACGAATTGCAGCTGGTTTTCATCAAGCGGATCATGACCCAGGCCAATACCCAGTGCGTACAGGATACTGTCTTTGACAGTGTATTCCTGTACGACATCAGGGAAGTTCCAGTTCTTTATGAGGTTGTAGTCTAAAGGCATAATTGTCTCCTTGCATGCAACCGGAATTAGATTGGATCCCAGTTGATCACTTCAGGAGAGCGTTCAAGCTTGAAGAAACTGCCTTTAAGTGCCGGCGCGGCCACTTCGGCAATCAGCTCGGGTGTCCAGCCGGTAGACATGTGGACTGAACGAACCGGGCGGGGCTGGCTGAACAGCATGATTTCGTTGGCACGTACGCCAAAGATTTGTCCGGTAACTTCAGAGGCCGCATCGCTGCCCAGGTATACGGCCATTGGCGCAATTTTGTTGGCTTCCATTTTCTGGAGTTTGGCAACGCGGGCTTTTTCTTCGGGTGTTTCGGCCGGGATAGAGCTGGTCATGCGGCTCCATGCAAATGGGGCGATACAGTTTGAACGTACGTTATAACGGGACATATCCAGTGCAATGGATTTGGACAGGCCGACAATACCCATTTTTGCTGCCGAGTAGTTGGACTGGCCGAAGTTGCCAATTAAACCGGAGGTGGAGGTCATGTGTACAAAAGCACCTGATTCCTGCTCGCGGAAATAAGGGGCGGCGGCACGGCTGACGAAAAATGAGCCATGCAGGTGAACATCAATCACCTGACGCCATTCTTCTTCACTCATTTTGTGGAACAGGCGATCGCGCAGGTTACCGGCGTTATTAACGATAATGTCAATTTTGCCGAAATTGTCGATGGCTGTCTGGATGATATTATTGGCACCTTCGTAACTGGCTACGCTGTCCATATTGGGCGCTGCCTGGCCACCTGCCTTGATGATTTCATCGGCAACGGTTTTGGCCGGGCCGTCGCCACCGCCTTCACCGGTTAAAGAAACGCCAATGTCATTCACAACTACTTTAGCACCTGCTTTGGCATACGCCAGTGCAATATCACGGCCAATACCGCCACCGGCACCGGTTACAACAACAACTTTTCCTTCTGCAATTCCACTCATTTTTGATCTCCGAGGTTTTTTTAGGATATAAATACAGGGTTGGACACAAAAGCATATTTGCTTTATGGTCTAGTTCTTTGCTTTTAGCATAGTAGGCCATAATATGAAATTCATTTATTCGTATTTTTTAATTACCCCCTTTCGATTTATTTAAGATGCGCTACGACCTGACAGATTTGAAACTATTTATAAATATTGGAGAGACTGCCAACCTGACCCGTGCGGCCGAGAAAACATTTCTGTCTTTGCCGGCAGCCAGTGCACGCATAAAAAATCTGGAAGAGTCACTTAAAGTGCGCTTGTTAATTCGTCAGGTAACCGGGGTCAGAATGACGCCGGCCGGAGAAATCCTGCTTAAGTATGCAAAAGGTGTGTTTCAGCAGCTTGAATGCCTGCATTCCGATTTGCAACCGTTTTCAACCGGTATCAAAGGGAAATTAAGGATTCTTGCCAATATGACGGCAACCCATTCTTTTCTGGCAGAAGCGTTATCGTCTTTTCTGCTGGAAAACCCGGATATTGATATCGAACTGGAAGAAAAACTTACCAAAGATATTATCTCGGCCGTCAGGGCCGGTTCTGCCGATTTGGGTATTGCATCGGGCAGCAGCAACCTTGACGGGCTTGATGTGGTGCCTTTGTTCAAAGATGAATTGGTTGTTGTTACCGACCTTGAACACGAGTTAAGCAATCGGCATGAAATTAAATTCGAGGAGCTGATTGAAAACTATCATTTTGTCGGTATTGATCCGGCAAGCGTGATTCAGTCTTTTCTTGAAGAAAAAGCCTATAAATTGGGCAAGCGTATCCGTCAACGGGTATATGTGGGCAGTTTTGAAACAGTCTGTCGCATGGTAGATGCGAAAATTGGCCTGGCTATTGTACCCATTGAATGTGCGCGTAATTACAGCAAGCCCGAGCGCTTGCATATCGTTCGAATCTCTGATGACTGGGCCAATCGTGAGCGCTTTATCTGCCGCCTGGGGGGCAGGGACCTTCCTGCTTTTGCAGAAAAATTCATAGAGCATGTGATCAGGATTGCCGGTAATATAAACGATACAAAATAATTGAATTGGTATTTTCCCTGAAGTGACTCTGTATCTTATGAGGTTGTTCTTTTTTAAAGAATAATTTTAAAAAAAATGAAGAAAGCTGATAATAATCTGTTCAATAAAATTACAGGGGACAATTCATGTCAGGCTTATTCAATCAACGTCGTAAGACCGTAAAATTTCTTGCTGCTACCATGATCTCATGCGTGCCGTTTACGGTCAGCTGGGCAGATGCGGGCAAGTGGCCGGAACAGGCCATTAACTTTGTTGTACCGTTTCCTCCGGGGGGGCCGGTTGACACGGCTGCGCGAATTGCGACTGCGTCACTGGCAGACCAATGGAAGCAATCAACGGTTATTGATAACAAGGCAGGGGCTGGCGGTATTGTGGGGGCCCGTTTTTCAGCCAAGGCCAAGCCCGATGGCTATAACTACTTTTTCACGGCCATTCATCACGCTATTTTGCCAAGCCTTAATGATAATCTGGGCTATGATGCACAAAAAGATTTTGAGCCTGTTGGGGGTGTTGCCCGTTTCCCGCTGATCCTGGTGGCGCATCCTTCACTTAATGTGAAATCGGTCCAGGAGTTGATTGCGCTGGCTAAAGAAAAACCCAATACCATTTCCTATAGTTCATCGGGAACCGGGGGTGGCACGCATTTGGCCGGCGAACTGTTTGCCAGCATGGCGGGTGTCCAGTTGCAGCATATTCCTTATAAAGGCAGTGCGCCAGCGGTACAGGATCTGGTTGGCGGGCAGGTGCAATTAATGTTTGCCGATGCTACTTCGGCCTTGCCATTTATTAAAACAGGCAAAGTCATCCCGTTGGGTGTGGGAAATAAAGAGCGGTCTGCCTTGTCGCCCGATGTCCCTACCATTGCTGAATCTGGCTTGCCTGGTTATGAGGCTTATTCCTGGAGTGGCCTGTTTGCGCCTAAAGGTACACCGGCTGATGTTATTGCAAAATTGAATGCTGATTTAAATGCAAGCCTGAATAGCGTCGCAACAGAAGAAAAAATGAACGGTTCTGGTTCAGAGCCCATGCCTATGTCACCCGAAGACTTCGGTCAGTTTCTGGATGCTGAAATCAAAAAGTGGCATGATACTATCCAAAAGGCGAATATTAAAGTGCAAGGTTAATGTTAAATTTGTGATACGTAATAAAAAAATCCGGCCAGGCCGGATTTTTTTATTACTTGTTACTTATTACGTATTAATTAAGCTGGATGTTGGCCTTTTCAATGACTTCGCCCCAAAGTTTGTATTCACTACTCTGGCGAGCCTTCAGTTCGGCACCGTTGCTGAAAGTACGAGTGTAACCACCACGTTCCATCAAGGCATCGAACTCGGGGTTTTTGTCAATGTTCCTTAGTGCCAGTTCCAGGCGTTGGGTAATATTGTCTGGCAAGCCTTTGGGGGCAGCCAGGGCATACCAGCCGGTAACGGCATAATCTTCAATGCCCGCTTCAATCATGGTGGGTACATCGGGCAGGGCACTGTTACGGTTTTTTGAGGTGACGGCCAATGCGCGTACTTTGCCACCCTGAATGTAAGAGGCTGCGGTGTTGCTGATATCAAACATGAACGAGATTTTGCCGCTGATTACATCAATCATGGCGGGTGAGTTGCCGCGATAGGGGACGTGCAGCATGTCTGTATCTGTTTTTTGCTTCAGCAGTTCGGCAGAAAGCTGGCTGGATGAACCGATACCGGCCGAGCCGAATGCAACGGTATTCGGGTTTTTGCGGGCATACTCAACCAGCTCTTGTACTGACTTGATTGGCAGGTCATT
The DNA here is from genome assembly GCA_012735395.1 of Alcaligenaceae bacterium. Taxonomy (GTDB): domain Bacteria; phylum Pseudomonadota; class Gammaproteobacteria; order Burkholderiales; family Burkholderiaceae_B; genus Advenella. Next base: position 4,625 of record JAAYHN010000315.1, read on the forward strand.
ATTGACCACCAGAACGTTGGTGTAATCAACAATATTACCAATGTAAGTGAAGTCATTGTCAAAATCGATTTTGACTGATTTCTGAATGTGCGGGGCAATGGTGGGTACGGGACTGGCAAGGAAAGCCAGGGTATAGCCATCCGGGTTTGAGCGGATAACGCTTTCTGCACCAATCATGCCGCCGGCACCGGTTTTGTTTTCAACAACAACAGACTGCTTGAGCTCATCTGACAGGAATTTTGCAAAGGAACGGGCGGTTGTGTCAACCGGGCCACCGGCTGCGTAACTCACAACCAGTTTGATAGGGCGTTCCGGATATTCTGCCGCGAAAGCGGATACCGAGGCGGATACGGCGGTAAGGGCAGTTGCTGCCAGAATGAATTTTTTTACTAACATGAATGTGGTCTCCAATAGATTCAAGCTTTAATAAAGTAATGGGTCAGTAATTGTTAATTGATAAACGTTGGAACAGCTTAGTTTTTGTAATAAGGTTGTTGGTTCTCATCCAGATGAATCTTTTTGGGTGGGCTTGCCGCAACCAGTTTGCCTTCGGTTCTGGCCTGTAGTTCTTCTAGGCTTAAACCATCTACCATGGCATGGACATGGAAAGCATTGTCTTTGACCTCAATAACGGCCAGGTCTGTATATACCCAATTGACAACCTGGATACCGGTAAGCGGATAGCTGCATTGATTGAGCAGTTTGGGTTTGCCGTCACGGGTTGTGTGATCAAGCATGACAATGACATTTTTTGCACCCACAGCCAGATCCATGGCGCCACCAATGGCAGCGATGGCATCGGGGGCATCGGTGATCCAGTTGGCCAGATCGCCATTAACGGCCACCTGAAAACCACCCAGAATGGAGTAATCAAGGTGACCACCACGCATCATGGCAAAAGAATTGGTGTGTTCGGTAATAGAGGCACCATCCAGAAGAATGATGGGTGTGCGGCTGGCATTGATAATGTCATAATCAATTTCATGATCAATGGCCGTGCGAC
>JAAYHN010000316.1 GCA_012735395.1 Alcaligenaceae bacterium
CAGGAACCGGCAAAGCTGCGCATGGCGCGCTGCTGTTGGCCATTGGGCATCAGTTCGAATCGGTAGGCTTGGAGGCGTTGCATGGGTTTAGTATAGTTGAAACAGAAAAGAGTGCAAGCAAAGGGTGCCCTTTGGACCCCATGCTATCCATCCCCACCATGAATGATGGGGCCTTCCGCACTTAGTGGTAAATTTACTGCCATTACTGTCAAACCGCTGCAGAAATGATTACGGCAGACGATACCCGCTTCGCCTTTTCCCGTGCCTGTTCAATGGTATTAGCAGAAGCCAGGGCAACCCCCATTCGACGCCTGGCATAAGACTCTGGTTTGCCAAACAGCCTGATATCCGTTCCCGGCTCTGCCAGTGCCTGCGCCACATTGGCAATTTGTACGGCTTTGGCTTCAATACCACCGTAAATAACGCTACTGGCACCCGGTGTCTGTAATTGCGTATTCACCGGCAGCCCCAACAAAGCCCGGGCATGTAACTCAAACTCGCTTTGGATCTGGCTGGTCATGGTAACCATGCCGGTATCATGTGGGCGCGGACTGACTTCGGAAAACCATACCTGTTCACCCGCAACAAAAAGCTCTACCCCGAAGACCCCCATCCCCCCCAGGTTGGCCGTCACTGCCTGCGCAATCTCTTGTGCTTTTTTCAATGCCACGGGACTCATTGGATGAGGTTGCCAGCTTTCGATATAGTCTCCATCCAGCTGAAGATGCCCGATAGGCTCACAAAATGCAGTGTTGACCTGTCCGGTATGGGCATCGCGATAACGCACCGTTAGCAAAGTGATTTCATAATCAAAATTGATAAAACCCTCGATAATGACCCGCCCTTTTCCTGTCCTGCCACCTTCCTGCGCATACGCCCAGGCAGCATCAAGATCATCAGCCGATTTAAGAACTGACTGCCCTTTTCCCGAAGATGACATGACCGGCTTGATAACACAGGGATAGCCAATACCGTTGTTAATTGCGGCTTCCAGTTCGTTACGTGTATCGACAAAGGCATAAGGTGACACGGGCAAGCCCAGGGTTTCTGCTGCCAGACGACGGATACCTTCACGATTCATGGTCAATTGGGCAGCCCGGGCAGTGGGTATGACACGAACCTGCCCGGCATTTTCCAGCTCAACCAGCAAGTCTGTTGCGATGGCTTCAATTTCGGGAACGATGATATCCGGTTTTTCTGCCTGTATAATTTCTTTCAATGCAGCCTTATCAGTCATGTTTACCACATGGGCCCGATGGGCAAGCTGATGGGCGGGAGCATCGGCGTAACGGTCAACGGCAATCACTTCTACCCCGAAGCGCTGCAAGGCAATGGTGACTTCTTTACCCAGCTCACCGGAACCCAGTAACATAACCTTGATGGCCGCTGTTGATAATGGCGTCCCGAACAGGGGGGCTGACATGTTGTTCATAATTCCACTACACTTTAAAAATTGATATAGTACCTGCTGATTTTCACCACATTATAGGGCCTGCCAGCCATGACCAACGGTTTTTTCCATGAAGCTGGCAAATCCATGTTTTGTATTCCCGTTATGATTAAAATCACAAAATGATAATGAATATTGAATACTCTCCGGAAAAAGCCCTGCAATCAGGGCGTAAAACCATTCAGGCAGAAGCCCAGGCACTGCTTGATCTTGATGCCCGTCTTGATGAAAATTTCAGCAAGGCGATTGCCCTGCTGCTGGGATGCCAGGGGCGTGTGGTTGTGATGGGGCTGGGCAAGTCCGGCCATATTGGCCGTAAAATCTCCGCCACCCTGGCCTCAACCGGCTCCCCCAGCTTTTTTGTACACTCAGGTGAGGCCGTCCATGGTGACTTGGGCATGGTAACAGGTAAAGATATTGTCATTGCCATTTCCTATTCCGGCGCCTCCAATGAACTGTCCACAGTGTTACCGGTCGTACGCAGGCTGGGCACCAAAATCATCGCTATTTGCGGCCACCCGCACTCAGACCTGGCCAAACTGTGTGATGTCTTTCTTGACGCCAGCATCAAGAAAGAAGCCTGTCCCTTAAATCTCGCTCCCACAACCAGCACTACCGTTGCCCTGGCACTGGGTGATGCCCTGGCCATTACCTGCCTGGAAGCGCGCAACTTTGGCGAATCCGATTTTGCCCGCTCCCATCCCGGCGGTGCTCTCGGACGCCGCCTTTTAACGCATGTCAATGATGTAATGCGCCAAGGCAATGATTTACCATTGGCACAGCCAGACCAGCCCCTGCCTCTGGCACTAAAGGAAATGTCCATGAAACGCATGGGCATGGCCATTATTATCAATGAAAAAAAAGAACCCCTCGGAATTTTCACAGATGGTGACTTGCGCCGGTTGATAGTCCGCCACGGAGATATCCGTGACCTGATCATTGGCGAGGTCATGTCCTCTCATCCTAAACATATTACCCCTGAGGCCCTGGCAGTAGAAGCAGCCACCCTCATGGAAACAAACAAACTCAGTCATATGCTTGTCGTGAACCAGCAGGGAGTCCTGGTAGGCGCCCTGCACATGCATGATCTTATGGCTGCAAAGGTTATCTGAACGCTTATGAAATCTGCCTTATCCATTCCACACCCCGCCGAGTCTCTTGTACTTTCCAAAGTTCCCGTCGCCATACGGGAAAGAGCCGCCATCATCAAACTGGCTGCCTTCGATATTGATGGCGTCCTTACCGATGGCAGCCTGTGGTACGGTGAAAACGGTGAACAGCTGAAACGGTTTCACGCACTGGATGGCCACGGACTGAAAATGCTGCAGCAAAGCGGTATTATGGTTGTCCTTATTACCGGCAGGGAAGGCCCTATTGTGGCACGACGGGCTGCTGAACTGGGTATTGCCGAAACCTATCAGAATGTCCGCGATAAAGGGCAACTCCTTGACGAACTGATTAGCCGTCACGGCATTGGACCTGAACACATTGCTTATGTTGGCGATGACATTATCGACCTGCCTGCAATGCATAAGGCCGGCCTGGCCATCAGCGTACCTAACGCGCCGCTTTATATCAGCCAGGCCGCCCACTGGACCACCTCCGCTCCCGGCGGCGCCGGTGCCGCCCGTGAATGCTGCGACCTGATTCTCGCGGCACAGGGCGCCTTAAGCCAGTTCTTTCAGTCTACCCGCTTAACCGGTCCGGTTATCCAGTAATAATGAAAGAACGCCTGCCTGCCCTTATTGCCCTGTTCATGCTGCTTGCCCTGGTTATGACAACCTGGTGGGCAGCCGATTACGCACAACGCGCCATTCCACTGAACCCGCCTGCCCGTCTTACCCACGAACCGGATGCCTGGTCAGACCGTTTCATTATGCTCAGCTCAGATCCAATGGGTGTGCCCATGAATCGTCTTGAAGGTGATGCCATGAAGCATTTCCCCGATGATGACTCTTATGAAATTGTAAATGCCGTTTCCACCGGGCAACGACCGGGCTCTGCCATTACAACCGGGCGGGCCGACCGTGCAACCATGTACAACCGTGAAAAAACCATCCTGATGCAAGGTAACGCACATTTACACCGTTTCCCCACTGAAGACACCTCTGCGCTTGATGTAACAAGCAGCGAACTGGTTATTTACCCGGAACAGGATATTATCAAGACAGATAAACCGGCCACTGTCATACAGGGAAATTCCCGCATGCAAGGCCGGGGAATGACCTACAATAACAAAACCCGGCAACTTGAAGTTTATGCCAATACAGACGTATCCATCTCCAATAAAGACTTGCCTTCCGGTAAACCAGACACTGACAACGCCACACAAGAGAACCCCCGGCCATGAAACCGTTATTGACCAAATCAATCTACTCCCTTCTTTTGGTTAGTGCTTCTGCACTTGCACAGGTAAGCACACCGCAAACCGGTGCCAGCGCACAGCCAGAACCCGAGACCCTGGTGCTGTCAGATACGCTAACCTACGATGATGTCACCAAAACCAGTATTTTCAATGGCAATGTCATTCTTACCCGCGGCCAAATGCGCTTAAATGCAGACACCCTCAAGCTACAGGAAGATGCCCAGGGCTTTCAGCATGGTACTGCCACGGTAGCCAGTGGAAAGAAGGTTCATATTTTCGAAGAACATCCGGAAACCTATGAAGTGATCAGGTCTGAAGGCGAAAGAGCCGAATATAACGGCAAGGATGGCACCGTAAAAATAATTGGCCATGCCATCGTGACCCGCTATATTTGTGGCAAGCCAATAGACACCGTCAGGGGAGAGGTCGTTGTTTATAACAACAAAAACAACACCTATGCCGCCGAAGGTGGCCCAAAAGCCACTGAGCCCGGCAGGGTCCGTTCGGTTGTACAGCCCCGTTCGGCAGCCGATCAGGCAACAGCCGCCTGCCGCGAGCAATATAATAACCAGCCCATGCCAAGCACAATTAACTGATGACAATTACTGCATGAACACAGCAGCCAACTCAAGTTTACAAACAAACATTTCCAGCCATAAAGGTTTGCTCAAGGCCACCGGCCTGCGCAAAACCTATAGCGTCAGGACGGTAGTCCATGATGTTTCCCTTTCTGTTTCCAGCGGTGAGGTCGTGGGGTTACTGGGCCCTAACGGTGCCGGAAAAACCACCAGCTTTTATATGATCGTTGGCCTGATACCCGCTGATTTTGGGCGCATCGAAATTGATGGAAAAAACATCACCGCTTTGCCCATGCACAAACGGGCCAGAATCGGGCTTTCTTACCTGCCCCAGGACGCGTCTGTTTTTCGTCGGCTCACCGTAGCCGAAAACATCCAGGCCGTTCTTGAATTGCAGCAGGATCCCGCAGGCAGTGGCAAAACACTCACCCGAAAACAAGTCAAAGAACAACTGGAAAACCTGCTGGTTGAACTGCAAATCACGCATATCCGTGACAATGCCGCCCTGTCACTGTCTGGTGGTGAACGTCGCAGGGTTGAAATTGCCAGGGCACTGGCCACCCACCCCCGCTTTATTTTGCTGGATGAGCCCTTTGCTGGCGTAGACCCTATCGCCGTGATTGAAATCCAACGAATTATCCGCTTCCTAAAAAACCGCAATATCGGTGTTTTAATTACCGACCATAACGTTCGGGAAACACTGGGTATTTGCGACCGCGCGTATATTATCAGTGAAGGCAAGGTCCTGACCGATGGCGAGCCGGGCGAAATCATCCAAAACCCGGACGTACGCAAAGTTTACCTGGGCGAACACTTTAAAATGTAAACGTTTGATTTAGGACACTTGCTTTAAAAAAAATAATCTATACACTAGAGTTATGGTCAACTTTTATTGAGGTATATCTGTAACATAAAATATCTGTAATTTGTCTGCGCGTAATGCAATTTAAATTATTCTATGGAGCACAAATATGAATATAAAAATAAGCGGTCATCATTTAGAAATCACGCCTGCAATCAAAGAATATGTTGAAAGCAAAATTTCACGTGTTCTCAAACACTTCGACCATGTTATTGATGCCCAGGTCATTCTTTCCCTGGAGCCCCTTAAACACATCGCGGAAATTACCATGCGCGTTCCTGGCAAGGATATTCATTGCGCTGCCGAAGAAGAAAACCTCTATGCGGCTATTGACCTTCTAAGCGATAAGGCAGACAGGCTTGTCATCAAGTACAAATCGAAATTGCAAGATCATTCAAATGACTCTACCAAGCGCATGACTGTTGCATAACACATGTAATATCAGCCTCTTGCAGCCACCCAGCCACAAGGCTGGGTTTTTATATTAAAGAAATTGCTACTTTCTGCAAGAAAATCATATAATCCCGTATATGAATCAATTAACTCAAATTTTAGCCCCTGAAAATATTCTTCTGGACGTCAATGCAACCAGCAAGAAACGTGCATTTGAACAAGCCGCCCTGCTGTTTGAAAACAATCAGGGTATCGCCCGTTCGGTTGTCTTCGACAGCCTGTTCTCGCGGGAAAGGCTGGGTTCCACTGCGCTTGGTTCTGGTGTGGCCGTACCACACGGACGTATTTCAAAGCTGAAACAGGCCTCTGCCGCTTTCATGCGTCTTGCCAACCCCATTCCCTTCGACTCTCCCGATGGCCTGAATGTACAATTGCTGATTATTTTACTGGTACCTGAAAGTGCCACCCAGCAACACCTTGAAATACTGGCTGAAGTAGCCCGTCTGCTTTCTGATGACACGATACGCAATAAATTACTGACAGAAAACGATACGGCCAATATTTATACTCTGTTAACGCAGTCCTCCTGAACGTTATTATGCTAAGCATCCAAGAACTTGTTGATGACAATATTGAAACACTGGGGCTTACCTGGACTGCCGGCATCGATGTCGGTAAACGTTCCCTGCCTGAATCCAATGTTGCCGCAGCCGATCTCATTGGTCACCTTAATGTTGTTCACCCCTCCCGCATCCAGGTTTTTGGACAGGAAGAACTGGTTTTTTACAAAAAATTGAAAGAAACCGCCCGGGAAAAAATTCTCGTTGAACTGGCCGAAGGTGGCGTACCGGCGGTTATTATCGCTGAAGGCCTTGATACCCCCATTGACCTGACCTCTTTTTGTTCCCGCAGTAAAATCCCCCTTCTTTCCAGCAATCACGACGCGGCCCATCTTATCGATGTCCTGAGAATCTATCTTGGCAAACGTTTCGCCCCCACCACAACCGTTCATGGTGTTTTCATGGACGTACTTGGTTTAGGTGTGTTAATCACGGGAGAGTCCGGCCTGGGCAAAAGCGAACTGGCCCTTGAACTCATTACCCGTGGCCATGGCCTGGTTGCCGATGACGCCGTTGAATTCTCACGTACCAACCCAACCATGATTGAAGGCCAATGCCCCGACCTGTTACGCAATCTGCTTGAAGTCAGGGGCCTGGGCCTGCTGGATATCCGCACTATTTTCGGAGAAACAGCGGTACGGCGCAAAATGCGGCTTAAACTTATTGTCCATCTGGTCAGGGCCAACAGCGAAAAATTCGAACGCCTGCCCATTCAGGATCAAACCCAGGACATGTTGGGGCTACCCATTCGCCGGGTAATGCTACAAGTTGCTGCCGGACGAAATCTGTCCATTCTGGTAGAGGCTGCGGCCCGCAACACCATTCTTAAGCTACGCGGCATTGACACCCTGGGTGAATTCATGGAAAGACAGGCTCAGGCCATTATGGATAACAGCAACATTTAATACAAAAGCCATCAAAACATTAATTTATTGCAAAATAATCCTATCCCGATTGTTAATGTAATAAACTTTGTATATCCTGTACATATACTTAACCAACTGACTTTGTACAGGAAATATGTTTCACGTTGTTCTTATCACGGGTATCTCCGGCTCCGGAAAATCAGTGGCAATTCGTCAGCTTGAAGACCAGAACTATCTTTGCTGTGACAATCTGCCTGTTAAATTCCTGCATGACTTCATCGCCAATGCCCAAGCCGAATCTCTGGAAAAAGTAGCGGTTGCCATTGACGTACGCTCACCCGGCGATCTGGCCAAGCTACCCGAAGTTATCGCTTCTTTACGGGCACACGGCATCCCTTTGCAGGTTATTTTTCTGGAGGCCAGCGACCACACCTTAATACAACGCTATTCCGAATCCCGCCGCAGACACCCCCTGGCGTATCGTTTAAAACTGAAAAACGACCTTGCGCCCTCTCTTGAAGAATGCATTGCCCATGAGCGCGAATTGCTGGCAGCCCTGCGGGATCATGAGCATGTGATTGACACTTCTGACCTGACGCCCATGCAATTAAGGGCATGGATCAAGGATCTGGTGATACCAGATAACAACAATGTGTTACTGACGTTTGAATCTTTTGCATTTAAAAAAGGGGTTCCAAGTGACGCAGACCTTGTTTTTGATGTAAGATGTCTTCCGAACCCTCATTATGAAAAAGACCTGCGTCCACTCACAGGTTGTGATGAGCCTGTAGCAACATGGCTATCCCGATACGATAGCGTGTCTGAAATTATTAACGATATCACTGCATACATCCAGAAATGGCTGCCTCACTACATGCAGGATACGCGTAGTTACTTTACTGTCGCCATAGGCTGTACTGGCGGACAACATCGATCTGTATATGTTGCAGAAGAACTGGCGAAGCGCTTTAGTTCACATCGACCCATACGCGTACGACATCGTTCTCAAGTACCAACAAACTCTACATGAAGACTTTAAAGCATAAATCACTTTTACTGGCCTTATGTGTGACATTTTTATCCAGTACCGCAACCGCTGTTACCAATGATAATGTCCAGCCAACAAGCCAGCCCCAGGTTTCTGAAAGCAACACAAATACCGCCGAAGAAGCCCCCAAACATAATAAGTTCCGCATTACCACCAACGGCATTTTCCCTGAAAGCGACTATAACAGCGCCTACGGCAAAAACCTGAGCAACCTGGATACCGCAGCGCTTGAAGCGGCCGATGAAGAACAGGCCAAAAACAAACCTGCCAGCACCACCCCCAGCTTCAAAACCCAACCCTCACACAGAAGCCACGCCCGGGCCTATACCGTCAAAGGTAAACGCTACACTCCCTTTGCCAATACCATTACCGATTTTTCCCAAGTAGGAACCGCTTCCTGGTACGGTCCCGGTTTTCATGGCAAACGTACGGCCAATGGCGAAAAATACAACCAGCACCAAATGACGGCGGCTCATAAAGAACTGCCCCTGAACAGTATCGTTAAGGTAACCCGGGTATCCACTGGTGAAAGCATTATGGTAAGAATCAATGACCGCGGCCCTTTCCATGACAACCTCATTATTGACCTGTCTTATGGCGCGGCCAAAAAGCTGGGCATTGTCAGTAAAGGCAAAGACAAGGTCAAGGTGGAATTGATCAATACCAATGCCAAAGGAAAACGCAAAGCAAAAACAATGCTTTAGGCGTCTTTTAGCTCAAGGGCGCGTGAATACAGTGCATCACGCGCCAACCCGGTAACACGTGCCGCGACCCTGGCACTATCCTTGACAGATACCGTTTCCAGCAAAATTTTCAATAAGGCATCAGCCTGCACCTGCAGCTCATTTTCGTCGGCCTTCGGTGCCTCTTCCAGAATAAGCACAAACTCTCCCAAGCGATGATGTTCATCTTCGGCAAACCAGTTTTCCAGCTCACTGACAGGCAAAGTAGTAACTTGCTCGAACCGCTTGGTTAATTCACGGGCAATCGTCAATTGACGGTTTGGCCCACACACCAGCAGCAAGTCTTTGCAAAATGCCTGAATCCGGTGGGGTGATTCAAACATCACAACCGGTACGTCAAGCGCACTCCATTTGCGCAACCATTGCTGCCTGGCAACTGCTTTTTGGGGTACAAACCCGGCAAAAGCAAACGCAGGATTTTCATCACTGGTTACCCCGCTGCCCATAAGCGCGGCAATAACCGCAGAGGCACCCGGAATGACTTTAACCGCCAGGCCCTGTTTTTTTACTTCCCGTACAATACGGCCACCAGGATCACTCACGGCTGGCGCCCCGGCATCTGATACCAGCGCGACCCTTTTCCCCTCATTTAACAAAGCGATGATTTCCTGTGCCGCCTGCGCCTCATTATGGCGATGCGCCGGCATCAGGGGGGTACTGATGCCCCAGGCATTCAGCAGCACCCGTGAGGAACGCGTATCTTCTGCCGCGATAATATCTGCATGATTCAATGCAAAAATGGCCCGTGGACTGATATCCGCAAGATTGCCAATGGGAGTGGCAACCACATACAGGCAGGCCTCGGGCCAGCTTTGCTGCTCAAGGTCTGCCAGGACCTTGTTCCAGGCGGCATGAAAAAGTCCCTCTTTTATTGCCATGAATCCCTCTTTTGATCAAAATAATTACACACAGCTCAGGCATTATTATCGCTGATCACCGGTTTCCCTCTGGCAAAAAACCAACTATTGCAAAAAAATGGCTCCCTCTTACACTACATCCACAAGCATTTTTGAACTGGCGCTTGCCAAACAACATAAAATTTCCTGCAAAACCACGGCTTATCGTTCCTCTTCCGCCAAACCTTTCTATGACCATAAGCTATCACCAAAACAGAAAAAAGGGCTGCAGGCAGAAGAACTGGCCATCGAATACCTCCTGCTTCAGGGGCTGCAATTCATTTCCCGTAACCTAAGCTGCCGGTTTGGGGAAATCGACTGCATTATGGCTGATAAAAGCACCCTGGTATTTATTGAAATCAAATCCAGGAAAAACAAACAGTTTGGCGGTGCCGCTGGCAGCATTAGCGCAGCGAAACAAAGACGCCTGCGTGCCAGTGCCGCCTTCTTCCTTCCCTTGCTAAGCCGGCAATATTTTTCCGGCAAAACGCCTTTATGCCGGTTTGATGCCGTTTGTATTACAAACGGGCAGATAGAGTGGATCCGTCATGCATTTTGAACTATTGGGCAAGCAACCTGATAAAATCTTCTTAGTCACCGATGCAGAAATATTAATTACTGCTTACGTTTTAATGCATAAATCACAAGAATTTTTGCGCACACATGCGATAATCAGGCTATGGATATATCTACCCGAATCAATTTACACTTTCAGGACGCAATAAAAACACTCGAAAGCAGTGCGTCCACACTCACCTCACCCATTGCGCAAGGTATTGACATACTGGTCCAGGCAATCAGCAACAATGCCAAAGTTCTTGCTTGTGGCAATGGGGGTTCGGCCGCCGATGCACAACACTTCATCGCAGAACTGGTTGGCCGGTTTGAGCGCGACCGCATCCCTTTTGCCGGTATTTCATTAAATACCGATACCTCCATCCTGACCGCCGTTGGCAATGATTACGGTTTTGACGTTATTTTCGAGCGCCAGGTCCAGGCACTGGGCCAACCTGGCGATGTCCTGCTGGCCCTGTCAACCAGTGGCAACTCGGCCAATGTCATCAAGGCCATTCATGCCGCCCATGAACGTGATATGAGCGTCATTGCCTTGACCGGAAGAAATGGCGGCTCAATTGCCAACATACTTACCGACCTTGATGTCCATCTGTGTGTTCCACATGACCGCACCATGCGCATCCAGGAAGTGCATACTTTATTGTTACATATACTTTGTGACGGCATTGACGCATTCTTACTAGGAGATATTTCATGAAATTAAGGCGTGCAGCACGATTCATTCGCCCTACCGCTTTACTGGCACTCACTTTAAGCTCTGCTTCCCTGTTATCTGCCTGCGTTCCCCTTCTGGTGGGTGGCGCCGCAACAACAACGGCTATCGTTGCCACAGACCGCCGTACCACCGGCATGCAATTAACCGATAAAAACATTGGCATCAGCACCGAAAGCAAAATTTCCAGTGAACTGAAAGACAGCGTCCGCATCAATGCCATGTCCTATAACCAGCGCGTCCTGTTAACAGGCGAAGCCACTACCCTTGCCGCCAAGGAACGGGCAAGCAGCATTGCCCAAAACGTGGCCGACGTCAAAACGGTACTTAACGAAGTGGTTGTCGCACCAACGGCCGCGTTCAGCACCCGCGCCAACGATTCCTGGATCACCTCCAAGGTAAGAACGGAACTTCTTACCACCAAAGATGTCCCATCCAGTACCATTGATATTACAACCAGCCGTGGTGTTGTCTACCTGATGGGGCAGGTTACCAGCCTTGAGGGTGACCGCGCCGCATCTGCCGCAGCAGGTATCAGTGGCGTAAACAGGGTGGTCAAGGTTTTTGATATCATTGCAGACACTACGTCTGCAACCCCATCATCTTCCAGCAGCACCATGTCTGTTCCTGGCACAGAAGTCAATCCTTCTGGCAGTACCCAAACCTATCCGTTAGATTGATGAAAAAATTTATTATTACCGCTATTGTTGCCCTGGCTGGCCTTGCCGGCTGCTCCTCCCAAGTAGCCCCCGAAGCACAATTTACCGCCCTGGATGGCAAACAGTTCCAAACCAGCGACCTTCAGGATAAAGTTGTCCTTGTCAAATTCTGGGCGACCAGTTGCGTGACCTGCATTCAGCAAATGCCGGATACCATTGCCTATTACAACAAATACAAAGACAAAGGTTATGAAACCGTGGCGGTTGCCATGGCTTACGACCCCGAACAATATGTCATCAATTATTCTCGCGATAACAAGCTGCCCTTTACCGTTGTTCTGGATAAAGATGGCAGTATCGCCAAAGCGTTTGATGATATAAAATTCACCCCAGTCTCTTTTTTAATTGACCGGCAAGGCAACATCGTTAAACGCTATATCGGCAATTACGATAAAGCCGCCTTCGAGCAAACCCTGCAGGAAACACTTGCAAAACCCGCCTCTGTTTAACTTTTTTAATTAATGACACGACAATGACCCATTCTTTGCCACAGGACATCAATGCTGTTTCTCCCGCTGTGAAAGCAGATATTATTTCCGAATCATTGCCTTACATTCGCCGTTTTCACGGAAAAACCGTTGTTATCAAATATGGTGGCAATGCAATGACCGAAGAAAGTTTGCAACGCAGTTTTGCCCGGGACGTTGTCCTGCTCAAACTGATTGGCCTGAATCCCATCGTGATTCACGGTGGCGGCCCTCAAATCGACAACGCCCTCAAGCGCCTGGGTAAAGATGGCAACTTCATTCAGGGCATGCGGGTCACTGACTCGGAAACCATGGAAGTGGTTGAATGGGTTCTGGGTGGCCAGGTCCAGCAGGATATTGTCATGATGATCAACGAAGCCGGTGGCAAGGCTGTTGGCCTGACGGGCAAAGATGGCGGCCTGATCCAGGCACGAAAAAAATTAATGCCAAATAAAGAAAATCCCGATGAACCGCTGGATATCGGTTTTGTTGGCGATATCACCAGCATTGACCCGGCCATTGTCAAAGCCCTGCAAGACGACCAGTTCATTCCCGTCATTTCCCCCATTGGCTACGATGCCGAAACCGGTGATGTCTATAACATCAATGCTGATGTTGTTGCCGGAAAAATGGCCGAAGTATTATTGGCAGAAAAACTGCTCATGATGACCAACACCCCCGGTGTACTTGACAAATCCGGTAATTTGCTGCGTCGTCTTTCATCCAAGACTATTGATGAGCTATTTGCTGATGGCACCATTTCCGGTGGCATGCTGCCAAAAATATCATCCGCACTGGATGCGGCCAAGAACGGCGTCAATTCAGTACATATTCTTGATGGACGGGTCCCCCATTGCCTGTTGCTGGAAATCCTGACAGACAAAGGTGTTGGCACCATGATTACATCATAAATGTCCCGTTCCGCATTAATCAAGCCCTTAACGCAAAAAGCCATACACGGCAAAACCCGCCGCGTATGGCTTTTTGACCTGGACAATACCCTGCACGATGCCTCTCATGCCGTCTTTGCCCAAATTGATGTCAGCATGACCAAAGCGGTTATGCAGGCGCTGGATATTGGTTTTGCGCAGGCAACGGCATTGCGTCAAAAATACTGGGAGCGTTATGGCGCCACCATGATAGGCATGGAGCGTCATCACGGTGTCAATGCTGCCAAATTCCTGCACATGAGCCATGATTTTCATGCGCCCGATTTTGTCAAACCCGAAAAGAACCTGGCCTCACTTTTACAAAACACGCCCGGCATTAAATATATCCTGACCAATGCCCCGCATGACTATGCCCGCTCGGTTCTGCAAACCCTGGGGATTCTGCATTGTTTTGCCGGCATCTGCTCTATCAACCAAATGCGCCTGCAGGGCAAATATCGCCCCAAACCCTCCCAGGCCTTAATGCTGCAACTGCTGGCCCAGCTTAAAAGCGAACCACATGAAACCATTCTGGTTGAAGACACCTTAAAAAACCTGAAAGCAGCCAAACAGCTGCACTTAAAAACCGTGCATATATTTCATGAAGGCACGCCATTCAGCGCCAAACATAAAATAAGGCCGCCTTATGTGGACCTCCGGGTGAAATCGGTGCAGGAACTGCTGCGTCACCCATTTTCGCATTATTAACAAGCATTTTCACCCGCCGGCAACCCGGCAAGGCCAGTGTTAACTTACGCCAAACTCCTTTGCGGTAACATGAACCATATAAAAAAGACCCGTCCACAAAAAGTGGACCGGTCTTTTTTATATGCCGAGCAGAAAGAATCCTTAATTCTGGCTGACGGCCATATTTTGCTGGTCAAGCACCTGATTAATGTTCTCTCCGGGCATATAGCCATTTATGCGCATGCCATTACCAAAGAACATGACTGGCGTCCCCTGGATATTCAGTTTTTTACCCAGCGCCAGATTGCTGTCCAGTGGTGTTTCTTTGCAGCTGGCACTGGTAGGAACCACCCCTTTACCCATCCATTTCCCCCAAACCTCGGCCTGGTTACCGGCACACCAGATATTCTTGGCCTTTGCCAGGGAATCCGGAGACAGGATTGGCATCAGGAAGGTATAGACCGTGACGTTATCAACCTTATCAAGCTCTTTATACAGTTTCTTGCAGTACCCGCAGTTTGGATCTTCAAATACGGCCATTTGCCTTTCACCCTTGCCAATCACCCTTTTTACCGCATTCTCCAATGGCAGGGTATCGAATGGAATTTCCTGCAGCTTGGCTACCCGTTCACTGGTTACATCAGCGTGCGTTTTGGCATCAATCAGGTTACCGGCAAGGACAAAATCGGCTTTTTCTGTTGTATAAACAATATTGGCGCCCATCTGGACTTCATAAATACCCGCATAAGGGGTTTGCTCCACGGCTGTTACTTCCACTTCAAAGGCAGCAGCAATCGCTTCCTTGATGGTTTCATTGACCGGTTTTGCTTCCTGGGCAATACTTTGGGAAGAAGCAAGCCCCATCACGCAAGCCATTGCCAAAACTTTCAGCTTCATCCATCTATTCAAACTTGATTTCATTAAAACAACTTCCTGTAAATGACAGACCTGAAAAGACCTGTTCTGTATCCTGTTTCGTTATAAGCCGGAGGCCGCCTGGATTAAACGGCGCTTAACCCAGGGCATACGCTGCACCACATCCATGCCGGTATTACGCAATACGGCAAGCGGACCCGATGAAACGGCAAACAGCTTATGCAAAGTGTCGGTAGCAAGGCGCATGGCCAATACCGCTTCTGCCCGTTCGTTCTGGTAGCGCTCCAATACCCTGAGATCCCCGTACGGGCGAAAAGTTTCTTTTTCGGCCAGCGTTTTGCACAAAACCCAGGCATCTACCAGCCCCAGATTAAGCCCCTGGCCCGCCAATGGATGAACCCGGTGCGCGGCATCGCCTGCCAGTGCCACACCCCGCTTAAACATTTGGGCTTTTTCCAGGGTTAATGGAAAACCATATAAGGGGCTGCGTACCGTTACCTTACCCAGCCTGCCCCGGGTAATTTCCTGGAGCTTTTGTGGCAAGACAAGAGCCAGTTCTTCTTCACTCATGGCCTGCAATACCTTGGCCTCGGCATCGCGCAAAGACCAAACCATGGAAACCTGATGACCGTCATTGGTATCGGGCATGGGCAGGAAAGCAAGAATACCGTTGGGACGGAACCATTGAATCGCCGTATTCATATGCGGTTTTTCTGTCGTGAGGTGCAATACCAGCCCTATGTCTCCATAAGGCCGCGCCTCGTGTGACAGGCCGGCAGCCTTGCGCAAAGGTGAGCGTGCGCCATCGGCACCAATAAACAGCTCCGCCTGAATATGCTGCCCTTTTTCGGTGATGAC
>JAAYHN010000317.1 GCA_012735395.1 Alcaligenaceae bacterium
GTCCAAAAAATGGACCATGCCCATTCGCAACTGGAAGCTTGCACTGAATCGGTTTATTATCGAGTTTGAGGATCGCATCAGCGATTATATATAACCCAGACGGTTACACAGAATTATTTACACCCTCGGAAAATAAGATGCAGCTTAACGAAACTCATGACCCATCATTAACAATAGAGTTTAACCATCTTTATTCCATTTTGAGGCATGAGACCATGCCCCCTCTTCCAGCAAAGAATCAATCTCTTTCTGCAAAATAATATATATTTCATTGATCGCCAATAAATTTGGAGATCTTTTTGATTTCACCAGATACAGGTTCCAGCATACCAAAGGTGATTTAAACGGTATGGCTGCCACCTGTCCGGTTTCAACAGAACCACTCCAGGAAGTACTCATACTGAAAATAGTGCCTCCGATTCCCTGCTCAACCATTCCTCTTGTAACAAAAGATCCATCTGTTTCGAATGTAATATTTGGACGAATATTATTCAACACACATAAACGGTCTATCATCACCCTTAAAATATGCGGCTTTGAAGGTAAGATCAACGGAATTTGAGGTAAATCCTTAATAAGAAACTCTGTTGGAATCTTATCTTTAAAAAGCTTTTCCAAAAGTCTTTTATTACAAAACAGATGCAGGCGTTCTGTCATCACAGGCATTACTTCATAATCAGGCCCTATTTCACTGTTATAAACCAGGGCAATATCCACCTCTCCCTTTCCCAGCCAGCCATGAACCTGAGACGGTGAGCCTTCAAGAAACTCCAGTTGCACCAAAGGCAATTTTTCCAGTTTTCTTTTATATACCCTGGGGGCCAATAAACCGCTGCTTCTGGGTGGGAAGGCAATACGGACCTTCCCGGCTGGTTCTTTAACAAAGGATGAAAGATTAGCCTCCATATCTGAAATTTCATCCACTATTTTTTCAACCCTGGATAAAAACAGCTTACCAGGTTCGGTAAGTGCAATGCCACGCGCATTTCTTTCCAGCAACACCGTACCCATTCTTGACTCTATTCTTTTGACTCTCCTGCTTAGTGCCGACTGGGCCACACAAGCATCAATAGCCGCCTTACTGAAACTGCCAGCGCGCACTACTGCAACAAATGCACTAATGTCTTCAAAAAACATGGCTCCTCACCTACAGTATTATTTAAATATATTTTTGATTTAATAATACTGTAGAAATTACAGCTTTTTGAAAAATCTCACCCCACCACCGGATGATAGACATGCCAGGCCGGTAAACAATTCCAGTGGTGCCCGGCTTTCAGTCACTTGGGAAAACGGTATTGTGACGCAAGGTGTAGTGGGAACAAGCAGCACATCCATATCCGTTATCCAGGAGAGCTACGGTTTCCGCACAAAAAAACAGCGGATGCACCAATATAATGCATCCGCTGTTTTATGATTCAACCAGAAGATTTATGTCCCGGTTTTAACCTTGAGCTGAACTTACTTACAAAGCCTGCAATTTCTCCACATCAATTGCCTTGGCATATTCTTTTTTGTCATCCATGCTGGCAGAGCCATCAATGGTTACCATAAAGCGGTTGGCAACAATCATGGTCAATTGACCATCTTTGCCTTCCATGGCCATTTGCTTGCCAATACGCGTCATTTTGCCCATAGAGCCAGCCAGCATGGGGTTCTGGAACATACCCATCATTTGAGCCAACATGGGTGAGTCACCTACAATGGCAATTTTAAGGTCTGTACCATCCTTATTATATTCGCGTGAAACAGCCATGCCCCCCCCAAAAATCATGCCTGCCTGGGAGTCATCGGAAACCTCATCAGCCTTCCAGCCCGCCAAAGGTTCTGGCAAGAGCTGCCCCAATGCCGTGGTATTAAGCTGGTTAATTAATTGCGTGGCCATGCTTAGCGATTGCTTGGCCATGACATAATCCTTCTCTTGATACGACGTCAACGCCTCTTTAATAGCATCTTCCACTTCATCTGCATGCGCCATACTGCCCACACTTGCCAAAATACCTGCAGCACAAATTGCAATGATTGATTTTTTCATGATTTCCCCTTTAAAAATGAAACAAAACATTTCTATTTAACTGTAGCATAATAATCGCATAATACCTTCATTCAATTACCATTTGAGTAATAAGCCCAGGAGACCACCATGCCACGGTTTTTTCAAAAAGCTGCATCCGTCACTCTTTTTGCAATAATGCTATGGGCTAATCCAGGCTTTACCCGGCACGCTCTTGCAACATCAGTACAGGTGCTTGAAGACCGGCTGGAACATCCCTGGGCCCTGGCTTTCCTGCCAGAAAATCAGGGTATTCTTATCACCGAAAAACCGGGCAGGTTACGCCTGTGGACGGCACAAAACGGGCTTTCAGCGCCTATAAAAGGCGTGCCCGAGGTGTTTAGCCGTGGTCAGGGTGGTTTGCTTGATATTGCCCTGCATCCTGATTTTGCCCGTTCACGCCTGGTTTATCTGTCTTATGCCGAACAAGGTAAAGACGGCAAGGCGGGCACGACAGTCGGTTATGGCAAACTTGGCCAGGATTTAAAAACACTTGAAAATTTCAGGGTGATTTTCCGCCAGGAACCCAAACTATCTACCGGTGTTCATTTTGGCTCCCGTCTGGTTTTTGACCGGCAAGGCTATCTTTTCATTGCTTTGGGTGAAAACAACCAGCGCCCCACTTCACAGCATCTGGACAAACTGCAGGGGAAGATTGTACGTTTATGGCCCGATGGCCGTATTCCTGCAGACAATCCCTTTGCCAATGTCCCAAACGTACGCCCCGAGATCTGGTCTTATGGCCATCGCAACCAGCAGGGGGCTGCCCTTAATCCATGGACGGGACAGCTCTGGACACATGAACACGGCCCACGTGGCGGTGATGAGGTAAACATTCCCGAACCAGGCAAAAACTATGGCTGGCCGGTTATTACCCATGGTATCAATTACTCTGGCACACCTATCCCTGAAGCCGCCGGCACCCATGCACAAGGAATGGAACAACCCGTTTATTACTGGAAGGTATCACCCGCCATCAGTGGTATGGCTTTTTATGACAGCCCGCAATTTCCGGCCTGGAAGAATTCACTGTTTATTGGCGCGCTGGCCGGGGAACGGCTGATCCGTTTAACCGTAAACGGCAATAAAATCACCGCTGAAGAAAACCTGCTGCAGGAGCGTAATGAGCGTATTCGCGATGTCCGTGTGGGCCCGGACGGCTATGTCTATGTTTTAACCGATGCCAGCCGGGGAAAACTGCTGAAAATTTCCCCTTAAATTACAGGGAATAACGTTTTTCCCACGAAGCGGACTGCCTGAAGGGCGTCATATCCACCGCAGATACCCCCGTTGCCTGTAGATATTCCTTTTTCAGGATATGGCCGTTTTCCATATGCACCCGCTGATAAACCGGCAAGCCAATATTGCAATCATCGCTTAACAAAATCACATTGCGGTGTTTGCTTAATTCATTCAGTGCCTCATAAACGGCAGGATGTGCACCTGCCGGTAACTCGTCCAGAATAACAATCGGTGCGTTCTTTAAAAAAGCACGGGCAATGCCAATGCAATACAATTCGTCTTTCGACAGGGAAGGTACGGCAAGGCACATGGATGTCTTGTAACCGTTCCTGAAGCCCTTGATAAAGCGGTCACATTGTGCGGCAGCGGCAGCCTGCTGAACCTCGCTGTCTGACGCTTCCGGACGGGCCGAACGAATATTGTTCAGTATGCTGTCATTGAATAAAAACACATTGCCGTGCACCATGCAAACCAGTGTTTCCAGCGCAGTAGCTGGCAAATCACAAATATCCATGCCGCCAATCCTGATGGTACCGGCAAAGTTTTTTGTGTATCCCATTAAAAGACGCAGCAACGTCGCTTTACCGCAACCGACAGGCCCAACCAGGCTGGTAATGGTGTTTTGTGGCAGTGACAGGTTGATGTCGTATACAGCGGCATGTGTACTGCCTTCATAGCGGAAGGCGACCTGTTCAAAGGTAATATCATTGTTGGCGGGCACCATACCCACATGATCTGCCACAACCGGTTCTTCATTTTTCCTGACACAAAACCCGCATGCCTTGCAACACCCGGCCTTTAATGCGGCCGAGCAAACAACAGGCAAGATACGCAGGGTATTCAGGGAGGTACGTAACGTGTGTGCAAGTTTTTCCATAATTCCGGCGAATACATTTAAATAAGAATGGTTCTTATTATCATATAAAACCGGAATTAAAGAAAGCAAATCTTCCTGGCTTCAATTGAAAACTGCCTGTTTAACAGGCAGTTTCGCTTTCTTTATGAAGAAAAGTTATTAATACAGAACCCTTGTCTTAATGGTTCCTTCAACCTTCCTGAGCTGTGCGATGGCTTTGTCGGCATCGACATTTTCCACATCCAGCACAACGTAGCCAATATCAGGATCGGTTTGCAAATATTGACCCACGATATTCACGCCATCTTTCATATACAGTTTGTTAATGGCCGTAAGCACACCCGGACGGTTCTCATGAATATGCAGGAAGCGGCGTGCATTCCTGTTTTCCGGCAAAGACACTTCGGGGAAGTTGACGGCAGACAGCGTGGAGCCGTTATCAGAGTATTTAACCAGCTTGCTGGCAACTTCAATTCCGATGTTTTCCTGGGCCTCGGTAGTTGAACCCCCAATGTGCGGTGTCAGAATAACGTTATCAAACTTGCGCAAAGGGGAAACAAACTCTTCACTGTTGGATTTTGGCTCGACCGGGAAGACATCAATGGCTGCACCACCAACACGGCCCTCTTCCAGTGCCAGCGCCAGTGCATCAATATCCACTACCGTACCGCGAGATGCGTTAATAAGATGGGCGCCCTGCTTCATTTGGGCAATTCTTTCGGCGCTCATCAGGTTTTTGGTGGAAGCGTTTTCAGGGACATGCAGGGAAACAATATCACAGAGGTTAAGCAACTCGGTTAAGGTATTAACCGGTTTGGCATTACCCAAAGGTAATTTGGCCTCGACATCATAGTAATAAATTTCCATACCCAGCGCTTCGGCCAGCACGCTCAGTTGGGTCCCAATATGCCCATAACCGATAATACCCAGTTTCTTGCCGCGCACTTCATGGCTGCCTGCCGCTGATTTATTCCACTCACCACGGTGCACTTCGGCATTGGCTGCCGGGACACGACGCATAAGCAAAATCATTTCAGCCAGCACCAGTTCCGCAACGGAACGGGTATTGGAAAAGGGTGCGTTAAATACCGGAATACCACGCTTTTTTGCCGCTGCCAGATCAACCTGGTTCGTGCCAATACAAAAACATCCTACCGCAATCAGTTTTTTGGCCGCCGCAAAAATTTCTTCTGTCAATTGGCTGCGGGAACGGATACCCACGAAATGCGCATCGGCAATCGCTTCTTTCAACTGTTTGGTATCGAGTGCTTTTTTATGATAATCAATTTGGGTATAACCCGCTGCATGCAAAACATCAATCGCATTCTGATGGACACCTTCCAATAACAGAAATTTGATTTTACTTTTATCCAAAGAGAACTTTTCCATACGACCTTCCATGATAAATAACGCTTCGTTACATCTATTGTATAGTAATCTACTCGGGTATTTTCCAATAGACAATACCCCATAATAAAAAAATCGCCTGACTTTTACATCAGGCGATTTTTAGCTGGAACTAACTGTTAATAACGATTACTCGCTATCGGCAGGTGGTTCATCGGCAGGTGCATTATTGAACGGAGCAAAAATGCTTTCCAGTGAAACCGGTGCGGCAGTTGTTTCCTCGAAAGGATTTTCCTGCGCACGGGCTGCCATACGTTCTGCACGTTCCGTTTCTTCTTTCGCTTTACGTGCATGATGGTAAGCAAGACCGGTTCCGGCTGGAATCAAACGACCCACAATCACGTTTTCTTTCAGGCCGCGCAGTTCATCACGTTTACCCATGATGGCTGCTTCGGTAAGAACACGGGTTGTTTCCTGGAACGAAGCGGCTGAAATAAAGGAATCGGTAGAAAGCGATGCTTTCGTGATACCCAGCAGAACGTTCTCATAGGTTGCCGGTATTTTGTTTTCGGCAATCATGCGATCGTTTTCATTCAGCAGTTCTGAACGTTCAACCTGTTCTCCCGGAATGAATGAGGTATCACCCGCGTCAACAATGTTTACCCGGCGCAGCATTTGACGGACAATCACTTCAATGTGTTTGTCGTTAATTTTCACGCCCTGCAAACGGTAAACGTCCTGGACCTCGTTAACCACATAACTGGCCAGTTGCTCGATACCCTTCAGACGCAGAATATCGTGCGGATCTGCGGGGCCGTCAACAATCAGCTCACCCTGGTTAACAACCTGGCCGTCGTGAACCATGACCTGTTTCTCTTTCGGGATCAGGAACTCGTGGGCAACGCCTTCGATATCGGTCAGAACCAGACGCTGTTTACCCTTGGTGTCTTTACCGAATGAAACCGTACCGGTCACATCAGCCAGAATACCGGCGTCTTTGGGTGAACGGGCTTCAAACAGCTCGGCCACACGTGGCAGACCCCCGGTAATATCGCGGGTTTTCTGTGATTCCTGTGGAATACGGGCCAATACCTCACCAATCGAAACCTGCTGGCCGTCACGTACGGTAATCAGGGCACCAACCGGGAATGAAATATTCACGGAGTGATCTGTTCCGGCAATCTTGACCTCGTCACCTGTTTCGTTCAGAAGCTTGATTTGCGGACGCATCATGGTTTTGCCACTACGCGATTTTGGTGTAATTACAACCAGGGTTGACAAACCGGTCACTTCATCAAGCTGCTTGGCAACGGTTACACCTTCCTGAATGTTCTCGAAACGCACTGTTCCGGTGTATTCGGACACGATCGGACGGGTTAACGGATCCCATGTAGCCAGACGGGCACCTGCCTTGACCGCATCGTTATCGCCCACCAGGATAGTAGCGCCATAAGGAATCTTGTGGCGTTCACGTTCACGGTTGCTATCATCAAAGATAACAATTTCACCGGAACGGGAAATGGCAATGCGCTCGTTCTTGGCATTCGTTACATAACGCATGGAACTGGTAAAGCCAACGGTACCGGCCGATTTGGTTTCAACGGCAGATGCCATGGCGGCACGTGACGCCGCACCACCAATGTGGAAGGTACGCATGGTCAGCTGGGTACCCGGCTCACCAATAGACTGGGCAGCAATAACACCCACTGCCTCACCGGTGTTAACCATATAACCACGACCCAGGTCACGGCCATAACAATGGGCACACAAACCATGACGTGTTTCACATGTCAACGGTGTACGGATCTTGACTTCATCCACACCCAGTTTGTCGATCAGTTCAACCTTGTCTTCATCCAGCATGGTACCCGCAGCAATGGCAGTTTCCTGGGTATCCGGATTAACAATATCGATCGCCGTTACACGACCCAGAATACGGTCACGCAACGGTTCAATAACCTCACCACCTTCCAGCAGGGCTTTCATGACGTAGCCCTGGTTTGTACCGCAATCGGTTTCAATAATAACCAGGTCTTGGGTAACGTCAACCAGACGACGGGTCAGGTAACCCGAGTTCGCCGTTTTCAGTGCGGTATCGGCCAGACCTTTACGGGCACCGTGAGTTGAAATAAAGTACTGCAGAACGTTCAGGCCTTCACGGAAGTTCGCCGTAATGGGGGTTTCAATAATGGAGCCATCGGGCTTGGCCATCAAACCACGCATACCGGCCAGCTGACGGATCTGTGCAGCGGAACCCCGGGCACCAGAGTCAGCCATCATGTAGATGGAGTTGAAAGACTCCTGGCGAACGGTATCACCAAAACGGTCAACCACATGCTCGGTAGCCAGTTGTTCCATCATGGCCTTGCCGATCTTGTCACCGGCCTTGCCCCAGATGTCAACCACGTTGTTATAACGCTCCTGGGCGGTTACCAGACCAGATGAATACTGCTTGTCAATTTCCTTGACTTCACCACTGGCCTGGGCAAGGATTTCTTCCTTGTTGGTTGGAATAACCATATCGCCCATGGCAATGGAGATACCTGCACGGGTTGCCAGACGGAAACCGTTTTGCATCAGTTTGTCGGCAAAAATAACCGTATCACGCAAACCACAACGACGGAATGACTGGTTAATCAAGCGTGACAGCTCTTTTTTCTTCAGGGATTTGTTCAATACAGAGAACGGCAAACCTTTAGGCAAAATAGCGGACAGCATGGCACGTCCGACGGTCGTTTCAAAACGACGCAGAACAGGCTGCCATTCATCATTTTCGTCTTTGACATACTCGTTCAGGCGAACGGTAATACGGGATTGCAGTTCAACCTGGCCATTATCGTAGGCACGGTGCACTTCAGCCAGATCGGCAAAGAACATGCCCTCGCCCTTGCCGTTGATACGCTCACGGGTTGTGTAATACAAGCCCAGCACGATATCCTGGGAAGGAACAATGGAAGGCTCGCCACTGGCAGGGAACAATACGTTGTTGGAAGCCAGCATCAGGGTACGTGCTTCCAGCTGGGCTTCCAGTGACAACGGGACGTGAACCGCCATCTGGTCACCGTCAAAGTCGGCATTAAACGCGGCACAAACCAATGGGTGCAGCTGAATGGCCTTACCTTCGATCAGGACCGGCTCAAATGCCTGGATACCCAGACGGTGCAGCGTAGGCGCACGGTTAAGCATGACCGGATGTTCACGGATAACTTCTTCAAGAATATCCCATACAATCGGTTCCTGGGCTTCAACCAGTTTTTTGGCTGCCTTGATGGTGGTGGCCAGGCCCATGCCTTCCAGACGGTTGAAAATGAAAGGCTTGAACAGTTCAAGCGCCATCAGTTTTGGTAAACCGCACTGGTGCAGGTGCAATTGCGGACCAACCACGATCACCGAACGGCCAGAGTAGTCGACCCGTTTACCCAGCAGGTTCTGACGGAAACGACCGCTTTTACCCTTAATCATGTCAGACAGCGATTTCAGCTGACGCTTGTTGGCGCCGGTCATGGCTTTACCACGACGGCCGTTATCCAGCAATGAGTCAACCGATTCCTGCAGCATACGTTTTTCGTTACGCAGAATGATATCGGGTGCTTTCAGTTCGATCAGGCGTTTCAGGCGGTTATTACGGTTAATAACACGACGGTATAAATCGTTCAGGTCTGAAGTCGCGAAGCGGCCACCATCCAGCGGTACCAGCGGACGCAGATCGGGTGGCAGTACCGGAAGTACTTCCATAATCATCCAGTCTGGCTTGATGCCTGATTTCTGGAAGCCTTCAATAACTTTCAGGCGTTTGGAAATCTTCTTGATCTTGGCATCGGAAGACGTGGCCTTCAGTTCTGCACGCAGTGATTCAACCTCACGATCGATATCAATGGTACGCAACAGTTCGCGAATAGCTTCCGCACCCATTAAGGCGGTGAAGTCATCACCGTATTCTTCGGTTTTGGACAGGAAGTCATCGTCAGACATGATCTGGCCGCGTTTAAGCGGTGTCATGCCTGGCTCGATAACGCACCATGCCTCAAAGTACAGAACACGCTCGATGTCACGCAAGGTCATGTCAAGCACCATGCCCAGGCGGGATGGCAAGCTCTTCAGGAACCAAATATGCGCAACGGGGCTGGCCAGCTCAATATGGGCCATGCGCTCACGACGCACTTTGGTTACGGTGACTTCAACACCGCACTTTTCGCAGATGACACCGCGATGCTTGAGGCGTTTGTATTTACCGCAAAGACATTCATAATCTTTGATCGGGCCAAAAATCTTGGCGCAGAACAAACCATCACGCTCGGGTTTGAACGTCCGGTAGTTAATGGTTTCCGGTTTGCGAACTTCACCATAAGACCACGAACGGATTTTTTCTGGAGAAGCGATCCCGATTTTGATGGCATCAAATTGCTCATCTTGTGAGATCTGTTTGAATAAGCCTAATAATCCCTTCATTCTTTACGCTCCAAATCCATATCGAGTGACAGTGATCGAATTTCCTTGACCAACACGTTAAACGATTCTGGCATACCTGCATCAATAACATGATCGCCTTTGACGATGTTTTCATACACTTTGGTACGGCCGTTGATGTCATCTGATTTGACGGTCAACATTTCCTGCAAGGTGTATGAAGCTCCATATGCCTCTAGCGCCCAGACCTCCATCTCACCGAAACGCTGGCCACCAAACTGGGCTTTACCACCCAGGGGTTGCTGTGTAACCAGTGAGTATGGCCCCGTAGAACGGGCGTGCATCTTATCGTCAACCAAGTGATGCAGTTTCAGATAGTGCATATAACCGATGGTGACAGGACGCTCGAAGCGGTCACCCGTACGGCCATCAAACAGGTAGGCCTGTGTGCGGGAGTCTGTCAGTTGCAGCTGTTCTTTAATATCATCAGGATAGGCAATCGTCAGCATGGTATCGATTTCTTCTTCGGTTGCACCGTCAAATACCGGTGTGGCCAAAGGAACACCATTTTTCAGATTGCGGGCCATATCAATAATTTCATTATCGCTCAGCTCTTCAAGATGTGCCTTGCTGCCTACCGAGTTATAAACCTTGTTCAGGAATTCACGTACCTGTGAAACCTGGACATTACGCTCATCGCGCATCATGTCGGCAATACGGTAACCAATACCTTTGGCAGCCCAGCCCAGATGAACCTCAAGCACCTGGCCCACGTTCATCCGTGAAGGAACACCCAGCGGATTCAGAACGATATCTGCAGGCGTACCATCAGCCATATGAGGCATATCTTCGACTGGCGTAATACGGGAAACAACACCTTTGTTTCCGTGACGGCCGGCCATTTTATCGCCAGGTTGCAGGCGACGTTTAACGGCAAGATAAACCTTGATCATTTTCAGGACACCAGGAGGCAGCTCATCACCCTGAGTCAGTTTCTTGCGTTTTTCTTCAAAAGCAAGGTCAAACTCATGACGTTTCTGCTCGACGGATTCCTTGATCTGCTCAAGTGCAACAGCGTGTTCTTCATCAGCCAGACGGATATCAAACCACTGCCAGCGGTCAACGCTTTCAAGGTATTCTGCAGTAATGGCAGTACCTTTGGGCAGACGGTTCGGGCCGCCATTAACGGTTTTGCCAATCAGCAATTTACGGATACGGTCGAAAGTATCATTTTCAACAATACGCAGCTGGTCGTTCAGATCCTGGCGATAGCGGCTGAGCTCATCGTTAATGATGGATTCAGCGCGTTTGTCACGGGGTACACCTTCACGGGTAAATACCTGGACGTCGATAACGGTACCCACCATGCCGGATGGCACACGCAGGGACGTATCTTTCACGTCTGACGCTTTTTCACCGAAAATCGCACGCAACAGTTTTTCTTCCGGTGTCAGCTGGGTTTCACCTTTAGGTGTCACTTTACCTACCAGAACGTCATCGGCACGTACTTCAGCACCAATGTAAACGATACCGGATTCATCCAGACGGTTTAACTGAACCTCGGGCAGGTTGCTGATATCGCGGGTAATTTCTTCATTACCCAGTTTGGTATCACGTGCAACAACCGTCAGCTCTTCAATGTGAATAGAGGTGTAACGGTCATCGGCAACCACTTTCTCGGAAATCAGGATCGAGTCTTCGTAGTTGTAACCATTCCATGGCATGAAAGCGATCAGCATGTTCTGGCCCAATGCCAGTTCGCCCAGATCGGTGGAAGCGCCATCAGCCAGAACGTCACCACGTGCCACAATATCACCGCGTTTTACCACAGGACGCTGGTTGATGTTGGTGTTCTGGTTGGAACGGGTGTATTTGATCATGTTATAGATATCGACACCGACTTCACCAGCCTGGTTTTCGTCATCGTTAACACGAATAACCACACGCTCGGCGTCAACGTGATCGACAATACCACCACGCTTGGCCTGTACCGTCGTACCCGAGTCAACCGCCACGGTACGTTCAATACCGGTACCCACCAACGGTTTTTCAGGGCGCAGGCAAGGAACGGCCTGGCGCTGCATGTTGGCACCCATCAATGCACGGTTCGCGTCATCGTGTTCAAGAAACGGAATCAGGGAAGCGGCAACAGAAACGATCTGTGAAGGCGCAACGTCCATGTAATGTACGTTACCGGGTGCTGTCAGCATGGTTTCACCTGCTTCACGGCAGGCGATAAGATCGTCAACAAAACGGCCTTCTTCGTCAAGCTGGGCGTTTGCCTGTGCAATCACATAACGGCTTTCTTCAATGGCAGACAGGTAATCGACCTGGTCACTGACTTTACCGTCGATAATTTTACGGTAAGGGGTTTCAAGGAAACCGTACTCATTCAGGCGGGCATACAACGCCATGGAGTTGATCAGGCCAATGTTTGGACCTTCAGGCGTTTCGATCGGGCATACACGGCCATAATGGGTCGGGTGTACGTCACGAACCTCAAAACCGGCACGTTCACGTGTCAGACCGCCAGGGCCAAGAGCAGAAACACGACGTTTGTGCGTGATTTCCGACAATGGGTTGGTTTGGTCCATGAACTGTGACAGCTGGCTTGAACCAAAGAACTCTTTGATGGCTGCTGAAATGGGTTTGGAGTTGATTAAATCGTGTGGCATCAGGTTATCGGCTTCAGCCTGACCCAGACGCTCTTTCACGGCGCGCTCTACACGAACCAGGCCTGCACGGAACTGGTTTTCGGCCAACTCACCAACACAACGGACACGACGGTTACCCAGGTGGTCAATGTCATCAATGACACCCTGACCGTTACGCAGTGCAACCAGCACCTTGATGGTTTCAAGAATGTCTTCGTCGGTTAATGTCATTGGGCCGGTGATTTCATCACCACGACCCAAACGACGGTTCACTTTCATGCGACCGACACGTGACAGATCATAGGTATCTTCACTATAGAACAGACGCTGGAACAGGGCCTCGACAGCTTCTTCAGTTGGAGGCTCGCCTGGACGCATCATGCGGTAAATAGCGATACGTGCTGCATTCTGGTCAACCGTATCATCGGTACGCAGGGTTTGTGAAATAAAGGCACCACGATCCAGCTCATTCACATAAATGGTTTGGAATTCGCGGATGTTGGCATCACGCATTTTTTCCAGCAGGGACTCGGTAATTTCATCATTGGCGTTAGCAATGATTTCTCCGGTTTCTTCACTGATGATGTTTTTTGCCAACACCATGCCAACCAGAAAATCTTCCGGTACGGAAACACGGTCGATTTTAGCCGCTGCCAGCTCACGTAAATGCTTGGCATTAACACGTTTATCTTTTTCTACGATAACGGAGCCGTCTTTAGCGGTCAGGTCAAACCTGAGAACTTCACCCCTCCAGCGTTCTGGCACAAACTGCATGACTGCACCATTTGATTTAAGCTCGAAATGATCGAAATCAAAGAAATGGGCAAGGATGGTTTCCGGCTGCATGCCAATCGCTTTCAGCAGAATGGATACCGGCATTTTACGACGGCGGTCGATACGGAAAAACAGGATATCTTTCGGATCGAACTCAAAATCCAGCCATGAGCCGCGGTAAGGAATCACGCGGGCTGAAAACAACAGTTTTCCTGAACTGTGCGTTTTACCGCGATCATGTTCAAAGAAAACACCAGGCGAACGATGCAACTGGGAGACAATGACACGCTCGGTGCCGTTAATAACAAAAGAACCGGTATCGGTCATGAGCGGCATTTCGCCCATATACACTTCCTGTTCTTTCACTTCTTTAATAGTTGGTTTGCTTACTTCACGATCAAGCAGCACTAAACGTACTTTAGCGCGCAATGGCGAAGCGTAGGTCAAGCCACGCAGCTGACATTCTTTAACATCAAATACGGGCTCACCCAACACATAACTAACAAACTCTAGACGAGCCATGCCGTTATGGCTGATAATAGGAAATATTGAACTGAACGCAGCTTGCAGACCTTCGTCTTTGCGCGCTGACGAACGAACGTCAGATTGTAAAAATGTACGGTAAGAATGTAATTGCGTTGCTAGTAAGTAGGGAACATCCTGAACATCTTCACGTTTTGCGAAGCTTTTACGGATACGCTTTCTTTCTGTGTACGAGTAAGGCATGA
>JAAYHN010000318.1 GCA_012735395.1 Alcaligenaceae bacterium
CCACGGTGCCCCCATCTTCAATCAGCTCAATCTGGCGACGGGCTTCAAACAGGATGGCGCGCTCAAGAAAACGGAACGAGTTGACGTTTTTGACTTCGGTACGCGTACCGAATTCTTTTTGCCCCATCGGGCGTACGGACACGTTGGCGTCAATGCGGAAAGAACCCTCTTGCAGGTTGCCATCGCAGATACCCAGCCATACCACCAGCCCATGCAGGGTTTTGGCATAGGCAACGGCTTCGGCGGCAGAGCGCAGATCGGGCTCGGTCACGATTTCAAGCAAAGGGGTGCCGGTACGGTTCAGGTCAATGCCGGTGGATAATTCACCCAAGGGGCCAGTGAAGTCATCGTGCAGGGATTTGCCGGCATCTTCTTCAAGGTGGGCACGGGTCAGGTTCAGGGTTTTTTCTTCTTCGCCCAGGAAGTAGGAAACCTTGCCGCCCACCACAACCGGCAGTTCGTACTGGCTGATCTGGTAGTTTTTGGGCAGATCAGGATAAAAATAGTTTTTGCGGGCAAAAACCGAGCGGGGTGCGATTTCCGCACCAATGGCCAGGCCAAAACGGATGGCCCTTTCAACTGCGGCACGGTTCATGACGGGCAGGCTGCCCGGCAAAGCCATGTCTACCAGGTTGGCCTGTGTGTTTGGTGCTGCGCCAAAGGCGGTGCTGCTGCCAGAAAAAATTTTAGATTGTGTGGAAAGCTGTACGTGCGTTTCCAGACCAATGACAATTTCCCAATTCATTATTTGATTTCCGGTTGACGAGTATGCCAGTCAGTGTTTTGCTGGAAACGATCTGCAATGGCAAGGATTTTACCTTCGTTAAAGTAGTTGCCAATAATTTGCAGCCCTATGGGGCGGTTGTTGTTGGCACCACCAAACCCGCAAGGGATTGACATGGCGGGCAGGCCTGCCAGGCTGACGCCCAGCGTGAAAATGTCGGCAAGCCAGTCAGCGGTAGGGTCGTTGCGGTTTTCACCGATGTTTTTGGCAACCGTTGGGGTGACAGGGCCCATGATCACATCACATTGGGACGTGAAGGCGGCCTGGAAATCATTGGCGATCAGGCGGCGGATACGCTGTGCCTGAAGATAATAGGCATCGTAGTAGCCCTGTGACAATACGTAGGTGCCAATCATGATGCGGCGCTGGACTTCAGGGCCGAAGGCTTCGGCGCGTGAGCGGCTGGTCATTTCTTCCAGCCCCTTGTAGCTGTTGGCGCGGTGGCCGTAGCGTACGCCGTCGTAACGCGACAGGTTGCTGGAGGCTTCGGCGGGAGCCAGTACGTAATAGGCGGGGATAGACAGTTCGGTGCGGGGCAATGAAATTTCAACACGCTCTGCGCCCAGTTTTTCGTATTCCTGCAAGGCGGCTTCTACACTGCGGGCAACATCTTCGGCCAGGCCAGGACCAAAAAACTCTTTGGGTACGCCAATCCGCAGGCCTTTCAGTGGCAGGCTGCCCTGGGCATTCAGCTTGGCCTGGGTGTCCAGGTAAGCTTGTTTGACACGGCCCTGGCGATTGGGAATCCCGTCGCAGGCTTCAATGCTGGTAGAGTCGCGTTCGTCGAAGGCGCTGATGACATCAAGCAGCTCAACCAGGTCGTGGGCGCTGCGGGAAATGGGGCCGGCCTGGTCAAGGCTGGAGCCATAAGCAATCATGCCAAAACGGGAAACCGTGCCATAGGTTGGCTTGATGCCACTCACGCCACACAGGGCGGAAGGCTGGCGTACGGAACCGCCGGTATCGGTGCCGGTAGCGGCCAGTACAATACCGGCGGCGACCGCTGCGGTAGAACCACCTGAAGAACCACCCGGAACGGCGGTGGTGTCCCATGGGTTAAGGCAGGGACCGAATGCGGAATTTTCATTGCCGGAACCCATGGCGAATTCATCGCAGTTGAGTTTGCCAATATTAACCGTACCCGCGTTGTTGAAGTGTTCTACCACGGCAGCGTCAAACGGGCTGGTGTAGTTTTCCAGCATTTTGCTGGCGGCAGTCGTGCGCCAGTCACGGGTAACGAAAACGTCTTTGTGGGCAACCGGGATACCGGTCAGGAAGTGTTGCTTGCCTTCGGCAATGCGCTGGTCTGCCTGTTTTGCCTGCTGCAGGCTGAGTTCAGGGTCAATATGCAAAAAGATATTCAGGTGTTTTAAGGCTTCGGCCCGGTCAAGCGCCTGCTGCGCCAGTTCGGTTGCGCTCACCTGTTTACTGTCCAGTGCTTTGCGCATATCGGCAAGGCTGGAGAATGAAGAATGGAATGAAGTGTTGCTCATGAGTTACTCGATTACTTTGGGGACCAGGAATAAGCCGTTTTCAGAGGCCGGTGCATTGGCCATTAAAGCGCTTCTTTGGGTTTCGGAACCTGTTTCAGTAATATTGTCTTCCCGCAGTCGGAGCGTGATGTCTTCATGGGCCGATAAGGGGTGGGCCAGTGGCTCAATGCCTGTTGTATCTACTGATTGCAGTTTTTCGATGAGCCCCAGAATATTATTGAGCTCGTTGAGGGTCTGCTCCTGTTTTTCGGGAGTCAGTTCCAGTCGTGCCAGTCGCGCAATGCGTGTTACATCTTCTAGGGAGAGTGACATAAAATTCAGTATGGATAAAAATTTAAAATAAAAAAGACGTATATAAAAATAAAATGAAAAACCAATGAATTGAGTAAGAAAAAACAAGCCAGGTTACAAAGAAAACAATGGATTGGCGCACTAAATTCACAAGTTTACGCTGATTATCAGGTATTATTATAAGTTATCTAAATCGTTATGTGCGCTGGGCTTGTTGCTCCGCCTTTATCTCCCATACAAAATTTTACCTGCGCGAAAAATGTTCGGATTTTTAAGAAGTTATCTGTCTACAGATATGGCTATTGACCTGGGTACCGCCAATACCCTGATTTACGTTCGCGGAAAAGGCATCGTGCTTGATGAACCTTCTGTTGTTGCCATTCGCCATGAGGGCGGCCCCAACGGGCGGAAAATCATTCAGGCAGTCGGTCATGCTGCCAAGCAAATGCTGGGTCGTGTGCCCGGTAATATCGAAGCCATTCGGCCCATGAAAGACGGGGTAATAGCCGATTTTACGGTTACCGAACAAATGATCAAACAGTTTATCCGTATTGTGCAGCCGCGCAATATGTTCGCGCCCAGTCCGCGTATTATTGTGTGTGTGCCTTGCGGTTCCACCCAGGTAGAGCGCCGTGCCATCCGAGAGGCTGCGATGGGTGCCGGAGCCAGTCAGGTCCATCTTATCGAAGAACCCATGGCGGCTGCCCTGGGGGCCGGCCTGAATGTATCTGATGCCAACGGTTCCATGATTGTGGATATTGGTGGCGGCACCACCGAAGTCGCCATTATTTCTTTGGGTGGCATGGTGTATAAGGGTTCTGTGCGTGTTGGTGGCGATAAATTCGATGAAGCCATCATCAATTACATTCGCCGCAATCATGGGGTGCTTATCGGAGAACCCACTGCCGAACTTATTAAAAAGCAGATTGGCTCCGCATTTCCCGGCACCGAGGTGCGCGAGATGGAGGTCAAGGGAAGAAACCTGTCCGAAGGTGTGCCCCGCAGTTTTACCGTAACGTCCAATGAAGTGCTTGAGTCTTTGTCCGATACCCTGAACCAGATTGTGTCAGCGGTTAAAATCGCACTCGAACAAACTCCTCCCGAGCTGGGTGCCGATATCACGGAAAAGGGTATCGCCTTAACGGGCGGCGGGGCTCTCCTGAAAGACCTTGACCGTCTTCTTCAGGAAGAAACCGGCTTGCCTGTGGTGGTTGCCGATGATCCCCTCACCTGCGTGGTTAAAGGCTGCGGCGAAGCCCTTGAACATCTGGAAAAACTGGGTCCGGTCTTTATTAACGACTAAATTTTCAGTCAGTTCACGCATAATGGCATGAACTGACTCCTTGTTCTTGTTCTCACGGTTGTTTTATGCAGCAGAATAGATCGATCCGATTATTTAAGCATGGACCGGCTGCAGAGGTTAGACTGTTTTTCCTGGTTTTATTGTGTCTGGGCCTTATGATTACCGATGCCGGCTGGCGGGTTCTTGACCCTGTCCGCCAGACAACAGCTATCATGCTCTATCCTTTTCAGAAAGCAGCCCTGTGGCCACGTGATGTCGTTGTCAAGTTCAATGACTGGTCCAATGCCGTTGCAATTGCCAAGCAGGAAAGCGAGGCAATTCAGCGCCAGCGTATCGAATTGGCCCAGATTTCCGCGCATGCAGGCCAGATGGCAGCTGAAAATGCCCAGCTGCGCAGGCTGCTGGGCGTTAAAAATACAGTCCAGACGCCATCGGTGGCGGTGGAAATCCTGTATACCGCAGCTAACCCGCAGAATCAGTCAATGGTGCTTACCAAGGGCAGTAACCATGGCATAGAGCCGGGTATGCCGGTTATCGGGGAAGGGGGGATTGTCGGGCAAATCCGCAGGGTAACTGCCATGACTTCAGAGGCCGCCCTGGTAACAAACGAAAATGTGTCCATCCCTGCCATGGTATTGCGTAATGGTTTGCGCGTTATTATTTTTGGTTCGGGACAGGGTGGTAAACTCGAGGTTCGCTATTTGTCCATGGATGCCGATATCCGGGTGGGTGACAGCCTTACAACCAGTGGTATTGGCGGTATTTACCCGCCAGGTATTTCCATTGGTACCGTCACCTCCATAGAAACCAACTCTGCCGAGGGTTTTGTCAGGGCGATTGCCGCCCCTTCGGCCCATCCTGAACGCTACCGTCACTTTCTGGTGCTGCTGGTGCCAACTGATGAAGTCCCCGAAACAGAAGAGCTTGATGCAGTAACTCATTTACTCAAAAAGCCACAATAAGAATTTGCCATGGAGAATAAAAACCTGAAATCCCTGCAGCCACTGCAAACAACCCAGTTTTCCTATATCGTCAATCCGGTATATGGCTGGGGTACCATTCTTCTGGTATGGATGGCCTCTTTGCTGCCATGGCGCAGCTGGGGCGGTTCACCCGATCTGTTAGTACTGGTGCTGGCTTTCTGGTGTGCGCATGAAGTCAGGGGGGTGGGTTTGCTGGCAGCGTTCTTTTTTGGCCTGATGATGGATGTTCATGATATGAACATTCTCGGAGAGCACGCCTTAACCTATGTGTTAATCATGTACGGTACCTTATTTATCCGCAAAAGAATGATGCGGTTTGGTGTTATCAGCCAACTGATTCATATGTTTCCGGTGTTTGCCCTGGCGCCTGTGCCCAGCACTTTGCTACAGGCATGGTTTGCCGGTGTCTGGCCAGGCTGGCTTTGGATATGGTCAGGCATCATTACCGGGCTGCTGTGGCTGGCTGCAGACCTGATCCTTAAATTACCCCTTCGTCCGGTTGAAGATGACGATGCCACCCTATAGCATTATGAAAGGCAGGGCATATGTTTGAGTTCAGAAAACGCTCCATGCAGCAGCGTCGGCAACTGCTTATCCGGGTTATTGTTGTGGCGGTTTTTGTCCTGGTGTGTTTCGGGATCCTGGTTAACCGTTTGTGGGTGCTGCAGGTGGAACGTTATCAGGGCCTGTCGGAAAGGGCGGAACAAAACCGTATTACGCTGGTTCCCATTACCCCGCGCAGGGGTGAGATTGTTGACCGCAATGGTGTCGTGCTGGCACGCAGTTACCGGGACTATACGCTAGAGGTGGTGCGTGGGCAGGTTGGCAATATAGATGAAATGCTTGGCAAGCTTGAGCGGCTTATCGCGCTGTCACCGCTCGAATTAAGGCGTTTCAAACGTCGTTTGGGCAGCTCCAACCGGTTTTCTTCCGTTCTGCTTAAAAGCAACTTAACCGATGAAGAAGCCGCGATTTTTGCCACACACTCTTATAAATTCAAAGGGGTCAGCCTGAAAGCGCGTTGGGTCAGGGAGTATCCTGAAGGAGAATCAGCCGCCCACGTGGTGGGATACGTGGGCCGTATTTCCGAGCGCGACCAAAGTATCCTTGAAGAAAAAGGGCTGGAGGGCAATTATCGTGGTACCGAGGTGATTGGCAAGAAAGGGATAGAAGCCAGTTACGAAGAACAGTTGCATGGTAAAACCGGCTGGGAAGAGGTGGAAATTGCCGCTTCCGGCAAACCTGTCCGGGTCTTGAAAAGAACAGACCCGGTACCGGGAGATAATTTGCGCCTGTCGCTGGATATGGGCTTGCAAAAACTGGTTGAGAATATTTATAACGATCCCAAAAATCCGCAACGTGGGGCACTGGTTGCGATAGATCCACGTAATGGACAGGTGTTGGCTTATGTCTCGGCACCTTCTTATGATCCCAATTTGTTTGTCGATGGCATTGATGTCGAAAACTGGCGGCGCCTGTCCGACTCACCCGACCACCCGCTGATTGACCGCCCGATTTACGGTACTTTCCCCATCGGTTCCACTTATAAGCCGTTTGTCGCGCTGGCCGCCCTGAAACTGGGGGTGCGCGACCCCAATGCCCGCATACCTGACCCCGGTTATTTCGAATATGGCGGGCAACGGTTCCGGAATGCCGGGGGCGCTGCGTATGGCCCTACCAATATGCATCGTGCCATTGTTGTGTCCTCTGATACGTATTTTTTTGGTCTGGGGCCGCTTATCGGTGTAGATGCCTTGCATGATTTTGCCCTGCAGTTCGGTTTTGGTAAAAAAACCGGCATAGACCTGATGCATGAGAAAAAAGGGATCTTGCCATCGCGGGAATGGAAGAGAAAAGCATTCAAGAACCCGGCCCAGCAAAAATGGATACCTGGCGACACTATTTCAGTGTCTGTGGGTCAGGGGTATAACTCGCTCACAATCATGCAACTGGCCCAGGCAACGGCGACCCTGGCGGCAAATGGTGCTTATACCAAACCACATCTGGTGAACTGGATCGCCAATCCCGTGCTGAAAAAAATAGAGCAAATGGTTTCAACGCCAGAGTATCAGATTGATATAGAGCAATCCCATATCAATCTGGTTAAAGGCGCATTGGCCGAAGTTAACCAGAAAGGGACGGCTCGAAGAGTTTTTGCCGGGGCGGCGTATACTTCAGCCGGGAAAACCGGAACCGCCCAGGTGTTTAGCCTGAAAGGCACCAAGTATAAAGCGGAAACCCTGAATAAACGCTTGCATGACCATGCACTATACATGGGCTTCGCACCGGTGGAAAACCCGCAGATTGCCGTCGCCCTGATTGTTGAAAATGGTGGCTGGGGCTCCAGTGTTGCCGCGCCGATTGCCCGTCAGGTGTTTGATTACTGGCTTGCCCCTGAACGTGCGGCAATCCCGGAGTACGTACCCGATCTTGACGAAAATGAAGAAAAACCTGATGAGGTTTCGCCTGATTTGCTGATCCCTGAAGAGATTCCGGCAAACCCTGACGACAAGGATCCGGAACAGACCCCTGAAATTTTACGGCCGGTAGAAAATGGCAGGAATGAGCTGGTGCAGGGCAGGGCACAGGGCAATAAAGGTACAGGTGATTTATGAACCGGATAATGAACTGGATGCTGGGGTCGCTGCGCTGTTTTGACTGGCCTTTGTTGCTGATTCTTGCGCTTCTGGCAACATTGGGAATGACGGTCATGCATTCGGCCGTCGGTGGCACCGACTGGCGCTTTGCCGAACAGGGACGCAATTTTTTGATTGCTTTTTTTGTCATGTGGGCGGTTGCCATGATTCCGCCTTCAAAAATCATGAAGCTGGTTATTCCCTTTTATATTTTGGGGGTTGCCCTTTTGCTGGGTGTCCTGCTTTTTGGTGTTACCAATAAAGGGGCAACCCGCTGGCTTGATCTGGGCATAACCACTATCCAGCCCTCTGAAATGATGAAACTTGCCGTGCCCATGATGTTGGCCTGGTATTTTGACAAGCATCGCAGCAAGCTCAGGGTAATTGATTTTCTGGCTGCCGGCATATTGTTGCTGGTGCCTTTTTCCTTAATCATCAAGCAACCCGATCTGGGAACGGCATTACTGGTTTTCGGCACCGGTTTTTTTGTTATTTATTTTGCCGGCCTGTCTTTCAAGCTGCTGGTTCCCGTTTTTATTCTGGGTGTGACGGCACTGGTTCTTATTCTTTATTATGAAGAAACCCTGTGTGCACCAGGATTTGACTGGGTCGTGTTGCATGATTACCAGAAGCATCGGGTGTGCACCCTGCTTGACCCCAATACAGACCCGCTGGGTAAAGGGTTTCATACCATTCAGGGCATGATTGCGATTGGCTCGGGTGGCATGTACGGCAAAGGGTATATGCAGGGAACGCAAACCCACCTTGATTTTATTCCCGAGCGAACCACCGATTTCATTTTTGCCGTATTTGCCGAAGAGTTCGGTTTGTATGGTGGTATTTTATTACTGATTCTTTATACACTGCTATTGGCACGGGGGCTTTTTATTACCCTGAAAGCACAAACCCAGTTTTGCCGTTTGCTGGCAGGTGCCCTGACCATGATGTTTTTTGTTTATGTTTTTGTAAACATGGGTATGGTGATGGGAATCCTGCCGATTGTAGGGGTGCCCTTGCCCTTTATGAGTTATGGTGGAACTGCGCTGGTTACATTGGGTTTTGCCTGCGGCTTGTTAATGGGTATTTCCAATTACGTGCCAAGCAGGTCGGGGGCACCGGAAACCTGATGCATGCCTTGCAGCAGTTTCAGGATGGGGGCAGGCAGGGCAATTGTGTCAAGCCTGTCAAGCGCCAGCCATTGGCTGTTTTCCTCTGCCGTTTCCTGTAAGGGAATCTGTTCGCACTGTAGCCACCAGGGTTGTATATGCAACCTGAAATGGGTAAAGACATGTTCAAAGGCGGCCAGTTTCAGGGGCGGCCGGTATTGCAGCCACCTGTTTTGCAAACCCTGCAGTTCCTGCCTGGTATGGAATTCGGGCAATGACCATAAGCCACCCCAAATCCCCTGTTGGGGTCTTTGTTCAAGAAAAATGCGGTTCTGATACTGGATCAACAGCATATTGACAGAGCGGACCGGGATGGTTTTTTTTGTTTTGGGGGTTGGCAGTTCGGCCTGACGGTTTTCCCTGCGGGCAAAGCAATTATTGCTTAGCGGACAGGAGGTACAGGCCGGTTTGCTACGTGTGCATATGGTTGCGCCCAAATCCATTTGACCTTGGGTATAGGCTTTCATATCCAGCATGTCACTGGCCTGTTCAATGTTTTTATAGGCCTGCTCCCATAGCCTGTTTTCTATTTCTTTTTTATTGGTTTGCCCTTCAATACCATAAAAACGGGTGAAAATCCGTTTTACATTGCCATCCATAATGGGCGATTTTTCTGCAAAACAAAAGGCCGCAATGGCGTTGGCAGTTGATTTGCCTATGCCTGGCAGGGACATGATATCTTGTGGGTTTTCAGGGAATTTGCCTTGCCATTCTTGCATCACGGTTTGTGCGCATTTATGCAGGTTACGGGCACGCGCATAATAACCCAGGCCAGCCCAAAGGGTTAATACGCTATCTTGCGGGGCGGCGGCCAGGCTTTGCAATGTGGGAAAAGCCGCCAGGAAACGCTCATAATAAGGAATGACTGTCAGGACCTGTGTTTGTTGCAACATGATTTCAGACAGCCAGACCTTATAGGGGTCATTCGTGTTTTGCCATGGCAGATGGTGTCTGCCATGCTTTTGTTGCCAGTCGGCAATACAATCAGCAAACTGCATAATAATTAGAATTGAGAGTGTCGTGTTACAGACCAGCGTGCCGCTGTCGAGGCAATAATCATGACCAGAACAATGGTAATGACCAGCCACGAAGCGGCAGGCAGGATAAAACTGAAATGGGTGGCGTAACTGTTGGAAAGCAGGGTAATGGCCTGGTTAAGAAAGTGCAGGATAACCGTGGTTAGCAATACCGATAACAAACCGGCAACCAGGCCGGTGATGGCGCCAAAATACAGGAACGGGCGCCGTACAAATGATTCGGTGGCCCCCACCAGACGGGCAACGGCAATTTCATC
>JAAYHN010000319.1 GCA_012735395.1 Alcaligenaceae bacterium
CTGTTGGGGCATGTTACCTGCCGCCGCAATAGTGTTTGCCAGTTCTTTGCGAATCGTGCTGTCTTTATTGGTCAGGGCATTAATAAGATTGCCAATACTGTCAAACGCTTTATTGCTGATATCAATATGCCGGGTGTTTTGTTGGCTCACCGGCAGCGCCGCCGACATTAAACCGGCTTCAGACTCTGTGCCGGAACGGCTTGCCTGTATCTGCTCAAGCAAAGACTGTGCCAGGCCTATTCCCTTGCCTTGTGCCATTTCCAGTGACAGCTGTTCATCGGCCATGGATTGCACCAGACGGGTCTGGTCATTATCAAAAATACCGCTTCCCAACTGGCTGGCCCGCGCCTGTTTCATTAAGGTTTGTATGAACAGGGCCTCAAATTGCCGGGCCACTTCCCCTTCACTTTTTTCAATCGCTTCAAGGCTGGTATCCAGTTTGCCGGCCACCTGCTGCCTGAGCTGCTGCAATGCATTAATATCCATGACAAAACCGGGTGCCGCACTGGACTGTCCTGGACGGGGTGTATAGGTGGTAATTGACATAATAATTTCCTGATCCTTCAGATTATTTCCAGTTCCGCCCTTAAGGCTCCGGCACTTTTCAAGGCCTGCAAGATGGAAATCAGGTCTTGGGGGCTGGCGCCCAGCGCATTGAGGGCACGCACCACATCGGTTAACCTGATGCTGCGGTTAACCATTTGCAATTTGCCTTTTTGCTGTTCAAGCTGAATTTGGGTATTGGGTGTGACCACCGTTTGCCCGCCCCCGAAAGGGGTATTGGGCTGGCTCACATCAAAGCCCTGGTCTATCATGACCGACAGGCTGCCAAACGCCACCGCTGCCTGGTCTATGGTAACAGTCTGGTTCATGACCACCGTACCGGTACGGGCATTAATAATCACTTTGGCCCTGGCCGCTGCCCGTTTAACATCAATTCCCTGCAACCGTGCCAAAAAAGAAGCCTGGGCCAGTTCTGAAACCGGCCCCCTGACCTGTATCACCCGCCCGTTCAAGGCCACTGCCGCACCCGCACCCAGCACCCGGTTAAGGGCAGCCACGGCATTTTCAGTCGTGCCAAAATCGGTATCATGCATTTCTATGCGAATCAAACCGTCTTTGCTGAAGCGCGTGGGTACGGTGCGCTCAACCAGCGCACCGCCGGTAATCATGCCGCCATTAAGCTGGTTAACCTGTACCTTGCTGCCGCCGGCTTCGGCGCCTGCCCCGCCCACCACGATATTGCCCTGTGCCAGGGCATATACCTGATTGTCGGCCCCTTTAAGGGGTGTCATTAACAGGGTGCCACCACGCAGGCTTTTGGCATTTCCCATGGAAGAAACGTTAACATCAATGGATTGGCCCGGCTGGGCAAAGGAAGGCAGGGTGGCCGTTACCATTACGGCCGCCACGTTTTTAACCTGCATGTTCACGCCCGACGGTACGGTAACCCCCAGCTGGGCCAGCATATTGGTCAAGCTTTGCTGGGTAAAGGGAGATTGCCTGACCTGGTCACCACTGCCGTCCAGCCCCACCACCAGGCCGTAACCAATCAACTGGTTGTCACGCACCCCCTGGATGGAAGCCAGGTCACGCAAAGGTTCTGCCTGCACGGGCGGAAATACCGGCACCAAAGCCAGTGCCATTAGCATGGCCAAACCTTTACTTTTCAATTTACCCAGTGTCATGCCTTAAATCCTTTGTTCCCTTCCATAAAACTTAATGTGATGCCAGGCTAAAACGGTGCCAGATTCAGGAAAATCCGCTGCAGCCAACCCATGTGCTGGACTTCATCCATGACGCCTTTACTGCGAAACTCAATGCGGGCATCGGAAACCCGGGTAGAGGAAACCGTATTGGTACCGGTAATGGAACGCGGGTCTACAATCCCTGAAAACCGGATGTGTTCGCTGCCCTGATTAATGGCAATGGCCTTTTCACCGGCAATACGCAAATTGCCATTGGCCAGCACATCAATTACCGTTGTGGTAATTTGCCCGGTAAATATATTGTTGGCCGAACTGCTGCCCCGCCCGTCCATATCATTCTGGCCAGCTGCGGTGAACTGTTCACCCGCTGACAAACTGCCGGGCATCCAGTCAGGTGCGGCTGCAATGCCAATATCCATGCCACTGTTACGGTTGGTGGCAGTTGCGACCTGCTTGGAGGCATTGGTTTTTTCTTCGATCATGACGGTCACGATATCACCAATATTACGTGGGCGACGGTCTTCAAACAGCGGGAAACTGCCTGCCCTGCCCGCCCGGTATATGGAGCCGTCGGGTTCTGCATACGCATCCTGCCGGGCAGGTTCGGGCGTGGCGGTAAGCGGCCCCTCCACGATTTTCGGGTGAGGCACCATGGCACAGCCTGCCACCACCAGCAATAAAACGGCACCCGCAGCAAAAGTACGTAGCGAACGCAAAAACAAACTCATTTTTTCTACCGTATAAAAATATTCAAAAACCGGCCACCTATGGGCTTGTACGCCTTGCCACCTAAATCTGGGTCAGGCGTGCCAGCATCTGGTCAGAGGTGGTAATGGCCTTGCTGTTCATTTCATAAGCCCGCTGGGTCGCGATCATATTGACCAGCTCTTCGGCCACATTCACGTTGGATGTTTCGGTATATTTATGCAGAATCAGGCCAGCGCCATCCAGTCCCGGGGTTGACACTGTTTCGGCTCCCGAAGCATCGGTGGCGGCATACAGGTTTTCACCCATGCTGAGCAAACCGGACGGATTGACGAAAGTGGTTAGCTCAAGCTGGCCTACCTGGATACTGGCCCCCGCATTACCGGGTTGCGTGACCGACACCGTACCATCACGGCTGATTTCAACCGTGAGCGCATTGTCAGGAATCATGATGGCCGGCTGAATGGGGTAACCACCTGCCGTTACCAGTTGACCGTTCTGGTCTAGCTGCAGGGAACCGTTACGGGTATAGGCAGAAGTGCCATCGGGCATTTCAACCTGCAGGAAGCCCTTGCCGGAAATGGCGAGATCCAGTGTATTGCCGGTATTGCGCAAATTACCCTGGGTATGGATCCGTTCGGTTGCCACCGTACGCACCCCCGCCCCTAACTGCAAGCCGGTTGGCAACTGGTTGGCATCGCCCACCTGCGCCCCCGGCTGCCTGATCTGCTCATACATCAGGTCTTCAAAAATGGCACGACTGCGCTTGAAGCCATCGGTATTGACGTTGGCAAGGTTATTGGAAATCACGTCCATATTGGTCTGCTGGGCTTCCAGACCGGTTTTTGCTATCCACAGTGAACGAATCATATTTATTTACCTGTATCTATCAATTTTGCCTGGACCGCGCCAGGCGGCGTTTTATTTAGCTGGAAGAAGAAAGCAGGCTGTTGCCGCTTTGTTCTACCGAGCTTAATTCGGTGATCATTTTCATTTGCAACTCAAAACGGCGGGCATTCTGGATCAGGCCAACCATGTT
This sequence comes from Alcaligenaceae bacterium, assembly GCA_012735395.1. GTDB lineage: Bacteria > Pseudomonadota > Gammaproteobacteria > Burkholderiales > Burkholderiaceae_B > Advenella. The sequence continues at coordinate 3,454 of JAAYHN010000319.1, forward strand.
TTCAGCGGCGCTGACATTACTGCCCTCAAGCCCGCCGGAAAGTACGGTTGGCTGTTCCATGGCGGGCAAAACTGCCGCATCGGGCGCACGGAAAAGGCCATCTTCACCACGCAGCAGCTCAACCCCAGTGGCATCGGCCACTTTAAGCACCGCCACTTGCTGCACTTCGGTGGCGGCATCACCATCGCCCAGCACGTTAATACCGCCAGCCCGTTCAATGCCAATGGAAGTGGCATTGGGTATTTCAATGGGCTGGCCATCCTGGGACAACACCATCAGGCCACCGGAAGTAAGCAACAGGCCATCGGCGTTGATTTGCAGGCTGCCACCACGGGTATAGGCTTCGGTTCCATCAATAGCCCTGACGGCAAACCAGCCCTCGCCCTGGATGGCAAGGTCCAGTTCTTTCCCGGTGGTTATAAACGGCCCCTGCTCCATAACGCTGTTGCTGCTGGCGGTAACGGTCATGACCCGTGTTGTCCGCTCATTGCCCATTTCCCGGCTAACCACCGGGGTTGAGCGGTAAGCGGCCAGTTGTGCCTTGAAACCCGCCGTATTGATATTGGCCAGGTTGTTTGACAGGGTTGCCTGCTGCTCAAGAATACGGGCGGCACCATTACCCGCTGTATAAATTGCACGATCCATAAGTTAACGAGCCTTAATGCATTAACGCAGGGAAATCAGGGTTTGCAGGATCTGGTCCTGGGTTTTGATGGTTTGCGCATTGGCCTGATAGTTGCGCTGGGCAATAATCATGTTAACCAGTTCGGCACTCATGTCAACGTTGGACTCTTCAACCGCCTGGCCTTTAAGCAAGGCCAGGTTATTGGTACCCGGTTTGCCAAACATGGGCTGCCCGGAATCACGGGTTTCTTCCCAGGCATTGCCGCCTACCGGCTGCAAACCATTCAAGTTATTGAAGTTGGCCAGCGCCACATAGCCCATCACCTGCGACTCGCCATTGGAATAGCTGGCAATAATGGCGCCATCCCTGGCAAACGATAAACCGCTGTAATCGCCCGTAGAGTAACCATCCTGAATGAAATTGGGGTTGAAAGAGCCGGCATATTGAGAGGAACCGGTGTAATCCATAGTAATAATAAGGGCTTCGGCCGGCGCCCCATTAAAACCGGGCTGGGTAACCGTAAGCGGAATCCTGTTATCGCTGGTCAGGCGGCCAATATTGTCAAACGTCATGCTTACCGGGCCACCCCCAGCCGGTGCGTCAACCGGTGCGCTGTCCATGTAATAGTAAACATCCCACTGGCTTTCGGTGCCGGTAGCGCCTGCCCGTTTGGCGAAATATTGCGTTAACTGGTGCGGGTTACCCAGTGAATCATAAACCGTCATGTTCAGTGTATGGGTAAAGCTGGCTGGATTGGCCGGTGAAAACGGGTTGGCCGGGAGTGACGCCTCGTATTCGACATCTGACTGCATAATGCCGGTTACAACCTGACCGGCATTCAGCGTGATAGTGCCACTGCCATTGGTATAGGTTCCATTTATCGGGTTATCTATGGTTGCACCCGTACCGTCCGTCCAAACCAGACCACCCGTACTATTTTCACGGTAATACCAGGTAGTGGCGGCACCACCGCCAGTCGGTGCCAGCTGCACCTGCCCCAATACTTCATCCTGACCGGTAATGGAAATAATATTCGCATTGGAGTTCAGGTTGGTAATGAAGTCAACATTCTGGGTCGGGTTGGGCGGGATATTGCCCACCGGAATTTTCAATTCAAGCAGCTCGGTGCCGGTTTCACCCATATAACCGGTTAAACGCTGCCCCTGGTTATTTACAATATAATTGTTCTGGTCTGCATGGAATTGGCCATTACGGGAATACATGACATTGCCGCTGGTGTCCACCAGCCGGAACAAACCCTTGTCACCATCAATCGCCAAATCCAGCTCGTTGCCGGTTGCGGTTACGTTACCAATGGTGAAACGCTGGTTAACGGCGGCAACCGAAACCCCCATACCTACCCGTGACGTAGCGTAAACATCGGCGAATGCCACGGTTGATGCCTTGAAACCGACCGTGGCCGAGTTGGCGATATTATTGCCAATTACGTCCAGATTCTGGGCCGATGCGTTCAGGCCTGATAAACCTTGTCCAAATGCCATAATAATTCTCTTCTAAAAAATATTTGTTCAGTTCATGACTTTGCGCAAATCAGTCAGCGCATAGCGGCCCGACAGCCCCAAATCCATTTTCATGCCTTCCGCACTATAGGCCACGCTTTGTACCTGGCCATATTGCAGGGGCTCGGCCGCCACCCCTGCACCGGACGAATCAAGCGCGGTGACACGAAGTGCGTATTTACCCGCCACCGCCTGGGTACCGGCATCGGTCATGCCATCCCATTGCATGGAAATGATGTCTACATTTTGTGGACCCATATCAAACGTGCGCACCGGATTACCGGCCGCATCCAGGATTTCCACCTTGACGCTGGCCGCATTGCTCATTAAATCAATGCCAAACGGGGTAGCCACACCGGTTTCACCCAGCTTGATGGATTCGCCCGGAACCAGCACATGCCGCCCGATCAGGTTGGAAGCCTGCATAGATTGGGAAACATCCAGTTGCCCGGTTAGGGCCAGTACCGTCTGGTTCAGTTTCTCGATACCGCTAACGGTAGAAAGCTGGGCCAGCTGGGAAGTAATGCCGGCGTTATCCATGGGGTTCATTGGGTCCTGGTTGCGCAGCTGGGTAACCAGCAACGTCAGGAACTGTTCCTGAGTTTCCACAATGCTTTTTGTGCCAAGGCTGGATGCCATACCGGCAGCCGCTGCCGCACTATTGGTTGAAGATACGGTTGTCATAATATTCCTTCAGGGCTTATTGGCCCAGCGTCAGGGTTTTCATCATGAGGGCCTTGGCCGTATTGATGACTTCCACATTAGCCTGGTAAGAACGGGAAGCCGAAATCATATTGACGGTTTCCGCCACCACATCCACATTTGGCAGGGTGACATAACCGTTATTATCGGCATAGGGGCTTTTGGGGTCATATTGCAAACGCATGGGCGCCTGGCTTTCAACAACGGCCGCAACCTGCACGCCACCAACAGGGTAAGCCGCTTGTTGCGCACTACCCAGTGGCGCCATCTGGAACACCACCTGTTTTGCCTTGTAAGGCTGGCCATTGGGCCCGGCCACACTCTCTGCATTGGCCAGGTTGCTGGCAATCACGTTCAAACGCTGCGAGCCGGCATTCAGTGCCGATCCCGATATTTCAAAAATACTCATCATGGAAGACATTACGCTTTCCTGTTATGCATTAGTTGGGTTGCAGGGCAGCCTGCATGCTATTGAGCTTGCTACTAAGGAAGGTTAAGGCTGCCTGATACTGCATGGTGTTATCGGCAAATGCGGTACGTTCAACATCCATTTCCACTGTATTGCCATCCAGGCTGTTTTGCGTTGGCACACGATAATTGGGTGCAAAGCTCAAAGGATTGGCGGCAACTGCGGGTATATGACGTGGCGAGGTCAGGCTGAGCCGGGTGTCAGGCAGTTTTTTCTGCGCGCTCTCACCCATGGCCTGTGACAAAGCCTCTTTGAAACTGAAATCACGGGCTTTGTAATTTGGCGTATCGGCATTGGCGATATTGCTGGACAGCAGTTCCATGCGCTTCTGGCGCAAACCGACCGCTGTCTGCAAAAAACTAAATTCGTTACTGATTCTGTCCATATTGTTTATTCCCGGCCTTTAGGTACCGTACAAATACATTCACACTATTACACTTGATATGGTAAATGCCATAGCGGCAAAACAAAGCAAAGGTTAACAGCGGTTTTTAGCCTTACTTTATCGTAATCGGAAGTGCTGGCAACGTTATACTTGCTGTTATGCGTCGCTTATTGTCCATTCATTTCATGAGATCCTTTTCTGTTTGCCGTCCCCTGCTGGCCGCCTGCCTCTCACTTGCCCTGTACGGCACTACTACCCATGCCCGGCAAACCGGTTCCGAAGCCCCCGCTGCCGAACCCTCGGCGTTGCAGCTGGCCATCATGCAAGAGGTTGAAGATTTCCTGCTGGAACAGGCTTCTTCCCTGAATGGCGTCGCACAGGCGGGGGTTAGCCCGCCCAACGAGCGCCTGTTTGAAAATTGTCACGAACGTACTTATTTCTTGCCCAACAAAGGCGCCCTGCGTGCCGCCATGTCTGTGGGGGTACGCTGTCTGGATACCGGCAAGACCGAATATGTACGCGCAAGCCTGGCAGTGAACGGCCACTATTATGTCGCTTCGCAAACCCTGAATATGGGGCAGGTTATTATGGAAATGCACTTGGAAGAAAAAGAAGGTGACCTGCTACGCTTGCCACTTGCCTCGCGCAACACCCCCGAACAGCTTTTGGGCCAAATTGCCAATACCCGCATTAATGCAGGCAGCCCGATCAGGCTGAACATGCTGCGCAGCCCCCATTCAATCAGCAAGGGGCAGCCCGTACACTTGCAGGTACAGCATGGCGCCCTTTTGGTTACCCAACAGGGCGAAGCGCTGGGTACTGCCGAGCTTGGTGGTACTATTCAGGTAAAAACCCCCTCGGGCAAGGTTGTTATGGGTACGGTTATTAGTGCCAACACGGTTAATGTTTTGTTTTAATCCAAAATATATTTAATTTATTCAAAATATATTTAATTTATGCAAAATATATTTAATTAATTCCTGATTTTTTTATTAAAGATTTTGAAAAAGCATCCGTTAACACTAACATACCCACTGTTCATGAGTATCTTGCATTTATTTTCAAGATCAGGCATTACATTATGACCATTAAAATTTCTCCTTCATCGGTTTATCTGAATACCGCCACGATAAACAAACCATCCGGCAAAGGCGCTGCACCAGCAGCGGCCGGGCAAGGTAATCCAAGCCAGCCATCTGCCAGCGGCAGCAGCGCCAAGGTAGACCTGAGCCCTGTCGCCCGCGATTTGCAAAGCCCCGATAACGACATTGATTTGGCCCGCGTCCAAAGCATTCGCCAGGCACTGGCCGATGGCACATTAAGCATCAACCCAGAGCGTATTGCCAGTGGCATCCTGAACGATGTGATTGACGTACTGAAAAAATAACCTTTACCCTTTGCCATGACACTTTCCAAAGAATTGCAGAAACAGTCACTTGAAGCCATCTTGTCTCAACTGGCACAGGAAACCAGGCTGGTGGAACAGTTCATAAGTATTCTTGAAAAAGAGTCGGAACAGCTCATGGTATTTAAGCAGCCCGAGGTTTTAACGCAATTGGCCGGGCAGAAAGCGGAAACGGCAAGCGCACTTGATGCCGCCTATAAACACAGAATCCAGCTGGCAGAAGCCGCTTTACCCGACAATAACGAACAGCCCGCCAACCTGGATGCATTACTGCTTTTGCTTGACCCGCTGCAAACCGGCAACCTGGCCCGCCAATGGCATCATTACAACCTGCGTCTTGCCCATGCCAAAAGCCTGAATGAAAATAACGGGATCATGATTCACAGTTATTTAAAGCACAACCAGGAAGCGCTTGAAACCCTGAACCGTGCCGCTGGCGTACAGCATACCTATAACCACAAAGGGCAGCGCAAACCGGTTGCCTCCGGCAAACCTTTGGCAAAAGGCTAAGGCTAATTATCGCGCCCTGCCCGCATTGGGCAGAAACACAGCTTACCCGCCAATAACCGCTGTCATTTTCATGATGCGGTCTTCGGGTATTTCGGTGTTTGCCAATACCGTCAATTGCGGAAATGCATGCCTGAACATACGTGCCAATGTGGCACGCAACAAGGGCGATACCACCAGTACCAGCGGGTTTTCGTGCACCACCTGTTTTTGCAGGGCCAGTTCGGTTTCCGTGTGCAGGTTATCGGCCAGACCCGGTTCCAGCGTGCCACTGGTGGTCAGGGCCTGGGTAAGCACCTGGGTTAGCTGTGGCGACAGGCCAATTACATTACACTGGCTGGCATCACCAAAACATTGTTGCGTAATAGAGCGGCCCAGCGCCGTTCTGACACGGGCAATCAACTCTTCTACATTAATCATCATGCCCGGCTGTGTCTGGGCTGACAGGATGGGCCCCCATTCCGTCAGGATTTCTATAATGGTTCGCATATCCCGGATATACACGCCATCATTCAGCAGGCCACGCAATACATTGTGCAGGGTGGTTAATGAAACCGCCTTGGGTACGAAGTCTTCCACCAGACGGGGTTCTTCTTTGGCGATATGATCCAGCAATTGCTGGACTTCCTGGCGCCCAAGCAGGTGAGCCGCATGCTGCCCCAGCAAATGATTGATATGGGTGGCAATCACCGTACTGGCATCAACAACGGTATAGCCCATCACCTGCGCCCGTTCGCGCCAGTCTTCACCAATCCAGAAAGCTGTCAGGCCAAAAGTGGGGTCTACGGTTTTTTCACCTTCGGTCAATTCAAACTCGACGCCACCCGGATCAATGGCCAGCCATTTCCCCTGCTGCACTTGCCCTTTGGCGATTTCCACCCCGGACAGCAAAATGCGGTATTCGCTGGGATGCAATTCGAGGTTATCGCGGATATGCACGACTGGCGGCAAAAACCCGACATTCTGGGCGAACTGCTTGCGTAAACTGCGAATACGGGAAATCAACTCGGCCCCCTGTGCCTGGTCAACCAGGCTAATCAGGCGGTAACCTACCTCCATGGCAAACGGCTCAACCAGCGAAACATCCTCCCAGCGCGCCTCAACCAATGGATCATCTGCCACTGGCAGCTCTTCGGTTTGGGTTGCCGCAACCCGTGATGCTTTTTCATTTTTTTTCTGGATTATATACCCCGCATAAAAGAAAAGCCCGGCCAGTGTCAGGAATGCGAGATGAGGCATATTGGGAATCAAGCCCATAATGCCAATAATGGCGGCGGTAATGTACAGCACCAGCGGATTGGAAAACAACTGCCCCACCATTTGCTGGCCTACATCCTGATTATTGGCTACTCGTGACACCACTACACCGGCCGCGGTTGAAATGATCAGGGCGGGAATTTGCGCCACCAGGCCATCACCGATAGTAAGCAGGGTATACACTTCACCTGCCTCGGCAAAACTCAGGTCATGCTGCAAAATACCCACCAGCAAACCACCGATAATACTGACAAACATAATAATCAGGCCGGCCACCGCATCACCGCGCACAAATTTGCTGGCACCATCCATGGCCCCGTAGAACTCGGCTTCCTGTGCCACTTCCGCCCTTCTTTTACGCGCATCATCTTCGGCAATCAAGCCGGCATTAAGGTCGGCATCAATCGCCATTTGCTTGCCCGGCATCGCATCCAGGGTAAAACGGGCCCCCACTTCGGCAATCCGCCCGGCACCTTTGGTAATAACCACAAAGTTAATCAGGACCAGAATGGCAAAAACAACAATACCAACCGCAAAATTACCTCCCACCAGAAAGTGCCCGAAAGCCTCAATCACCTGGCCGGCGGCATCAGGCCCCGTATGCCCATGCATTAACACCACCCGGGTGGATGCCACGTTCAGGGAAAGCCGCAACAAAGTTGCAAACAGCAGAACAGACGGAAAAGAGGCAAAGTCCAGCGGTTTTTTGGTAAACATGGCCACCAGCAAAATCATGATGGACATGGCAATATTAAAAGTAAAAAACAGATCCAGCAGGAACGGTGGCAAAGGCAATATCATCATGGCCATAACCATGATAATAAGCAAGGGGCCAACCAGCATACGGCTATTGGCTGAGTTCGACTTCAATATGGCAAAAAAACTGTTCATGAATGCATATCAGGTGTAAATATATATACCGGTACCTTAGGTAGCGGCCCGGTCTGGCGCTGGCGCCATTTGATGGGTATAAGGGTCCAGCTCTGGCGGCACCGGCAGGTTAACGGGCTTAACCGGTGGCTCTGCCACCTCTCCCTGCCGGAACTGGCGCAACTGGTAAACCCAGGCCAGCACCTGTGCCACTGCGGTAAACAGGCTATCCGGTATGGGGTCGTCAAGCTCGACATGGGTATATAAGGCGCGTGCCAAAGCCGGTTGTTCAAACAGGGTGACATGATGTTCGGCGGCCACCTCGCGGATTTTTCGGGCAATTTCACCGGTTCCCTTGGCCACCACGACAGGTGCGGTATCACCCGATTCTTCGTATTTAAGCGCCACCGCATAATGGGTCGGGTTGGTAACCACCACATCAGCCGTTGGTACCTGGCTCATCATGCGTCTACGCGCCATTTCCCTTTGCTGCTGGCGGATTCTGCCTTTAATATGCGGGTCACCCTCGTTCTCCTTGAACTCACGTTTGACTTCCTCTTTACTCATGCGCAGCTTTTTGGCATGGGAAAACAATTGCCAGGGTACATCAATCAAGGCCACAATTAATAAAGAAGCGATAATCGTGGCGCAGCAAACCAGTACGATTTCAATGCCCGAGGCCAAAGACCGGGACAATGACAGGTAAGACAAACCCAGCATTTCGGGCAAATGATGCCTGATGGCAAGCACCCCCACCCCGCCAATCACGGCGGCCTTGGCCAGGGTTTTTAACAACTCGACCCAGGTTGAGGCACTTACCATGCGCGCAACTCCTTTCAGCAAATTCATGCGGCTGAATTTGGGCTGCAAGGCCTTGCCTGAAAACACCAGCCCGCCCAGCGCTACCGATGAGGCAATCGCGACAATAGCCAGAAGCAGGAACAGTGGCAGCAAGCCCGTCAACACATGCAGAAAAGCGTCAAGCAAGCCTGGCGCAAGCGTTTCAACACTGCTTTTCGGCCCCCAGTCAAAATGCATGGTGGTACGCATGACATAAGAAAGTCGCTCATAGAGCCACCCGCCCATTGCCCATAAACCACTGACACCACACAACAGAATGAGACAGGTATTCAATTCGCGCGAACGCGCAACCTGCCCCTCTTCCCGTGCTTTTTCAAGTCGTTGGGGGGAGGCGGCTTCGGTTTTTTCCAGATCGCTATCTTCTGCCATACCCGCTGCGTAAAATCAATATTGCTTTTTCTATCCGGATGAATAGGATGGCACTTAGTTTAACGATTTTTCAAGGGGGCTAATCAGGCGAGCTAAGCGTAAAAAACCGATTTCCACGGCTGTTATGTTTTTTATTATTTCCCGGCCCGGCTTTAAAAACCCAGCTTTGCCAATAAATCATCAACCTGTTGCTGGTTCTGTACCGTGGTATCGTCTGCCGGTTCAACTGCCGGGCCATTCAGCAAGGCGGCATCCCCTTCGGGTTCCGGCTCTTGCCAGTGTCCCTTGCCTTCCGGGACATTGTCACTTAGCACCTGCAACAATTCCTGCTCTACCCGCTCTATCAGGACGGTTAATTTACCGGAAACCTGGCCGGTTAAATCCTGAAAACTCTGGGCAGTAATGATTTCAATCATGGCCTGGTCAACCGGTTTGATTTTTTCTTTGAAGCCATTATGAAATCCCTTGATTTCATCAAGCAGGCCGGCAGGCAACAATACCCGCCCTTGCCCGTCTTCTGACAGCGCATTGATCTTTTCAGCCAGATTCTGGTTGGCACGCTTTAACGCAGACAAGTCATCCTGCACTTTTTCCGTGCTGTTCAATACCGTGTTGGCCGCCTGCTCTGTTAATGAGGTGATATAACGAATGCGTGAACGGACATCAGGCA
>JAAYHN010000320.1 GCA_012735395.1 Alcaligenaceae bacterium
CCAGCCCTATGTCTCCATAAGGCCGCGCCTCGTGTGACAGGCCGGCAGCCTTGCGCAAAGGTGAGCGTGCGCCATCGGCACCAATAAACAGCTCCGCCTGAATATGCTGCCCTTTTTCGGTGATGACCTTACCGGGTTCGTAACTGTGCATTTTGTCATCAACCCAGGGTACGCCAAATATTTGTACAGCCTGAAACAGGGCCTGTTCAATTTCGCCCGACTCCATGATCCAGGCCAATTCAGTTTGTGCCGTTTGCCAGGCATCCAGCACCACCATCCCTTGCCGGTCACCATGAATCTCCATGTTTTCAACGGGAACAACCCGTTCGGCAGGTATGGAATTCCAAACCCCCAATTCCTGCAGGAACTGCTGGCTGGCAGAAGAAATGGCATAGATACGCGGGTGATACTGCTGCCCCATATTTGCCATGGGTTTATTTTTAGGCCCCAGCAAACATACATTAACCCTTTGTCTGGCCAAAGCCAGTGCGCAGGACAGGCCCACTATACCGCCCCCGCAAACCACTACATCGTATTTACTCATCTTGCACTCGGTGCTCCGGCCTGTTTGGGCCATAAAATCCATACCGTTCCCTGCTGTTTCATTTTACCGGCCAGCTCACCGGCCTGGGCACCACTGCCCCAGAAAAAATCGGTACGTGCCGCACCCTTGATGGCGGCCCCGGTATCCTGGGCGAAAACCACGGTTTGCAATGGGGTTGATGAACCCGGCTGGGTGGTTGATAAAAATACGGGGGAACCCAGCGGCACAAACGTTGGATCCACCGCGACTGAACGTTGCGCAATAAGCGGAATCCCATAAGCCCCTTTCGGCCCGATATTTTCATCGTCTACGCGTTCAGGACGGAAAAACACCATGGCCTGGTTGACATTCAGCATTTCATTAACCCTGCCGGGGTTGGCTTTAGCCCATGCCTTGATATTTTGCATGGAAGCCTGGCTGATTGGCATTTCACCCTGATCGGCCAGCCATTTTCCAATAGACGTATAAGGCCGGCCGTTATGATCGGCATAGGCCAGGCGCAGCGTCTCGCCGTTATCAAGCAGTACCCGGCCAGAACCCTGGATTTGCAGGAAGAAAGCCTCTACAGGATCATCAAGCCAGGCAATGACGGGGGGGTTGTCTGATTTGGCATTAATTTGTGCCCGGGTATCATAGGGTACAACCTTGTTACCTTCCAGCTTGCCACGTATCCGTTTGCCAGCCAGCTCAGGGTAGACACCACCCAAATCGATGGTTAACAAATCGGCAGGCGGCGCATACATGGGCCATTGATACGCGCCCCCCTGGCTGCGCGAGCCTTTCACAACCGGTTCGTAATAGCCGGTTACCATATTACTGCTGCCATTTGCCCCGGCAACCTGCCAGGGTTGCAAATGGGTTTCAAGAAAATTTTTAACGAAAGCCGCATCATTGCTTCGTACCGGCTGGCCTGATTCTGCCACTGCCTGACAAACCGGCTGCCATGCCTGGGGTGTGGCCCGTGCCGGTATGGTTAAGGAACCTGCAATAGGCCGCATCAGGCCACGGCAGTTATTAACCAGGGCCAGCCAGAGATTATTGGCCTGTTCCTGTTCCCAACCGGGTAAATCAGACCACGACATTTTGGTATATTGCCCTGACAGGTTACGGGCCGGGGTCTGTTTGAACGATGACAGTGGCGGCACTGCCAACGGGGCGTCTATCGCGACCTGCTCTGGTGTTTCGTCTGAAGTATGGGTGGTACCGCCTGAACAGGCTGCCAGCAAAACGGCAACACTGATAGCAGCACCTGGAAAACGAAAACTCTTCATTGTTTTGATCCGTTCTTGTTAATGTAAGGTACGGGGTACGCTAAGGACGAATTCCGGGATATCCACATCAAAGGGCACCCCGTTTTCACCCACACAGTGATAACTGCCTTTCATGGTTCCGTAAGGGGTGCTTAAAGGACAGCCACTGGTATATTCAAAGACATCGCCTACCGCAATAAGGGGCTGCTGGCCAATCACGCCCAGGCCACGCACTTCCTGGACCTGCTCATTGCCATCCTGGATAATCCAGTGCCTGCTGATGACCTGCACCGCAAACAGGCCATTATTACGGATACGTATGGTATAGATAAAAAAATACTGTTTTTTATCAGGATCCGATTGCTCGGGCAAATATTGCGGTATCACTTCGACCTCAATGTTATCAGATTTCAAAATAACCCTCCTGAATAAAATATCACTCTATTTTATGTGAAATAATAGCCCCTAATTGTACTTCCACCATTTCAAATCAAGAAAGATCATCATGTCATTACCACATGTTACCCGAATTGCACCCAGTATACTTTCCGCCGACTTTGCCCGCCTGGGCGAAGAGGTACGCAATGTCATTACGGCCGGGGCAGACTGGATTCATTTCGATGTCATGGACAACCATTATGTCCCCAATTTAACCATCGGACCCATGGTATGCGAAGCCATTCGCCCACACACCACCGCCCCCATTGACGTACACCTCATGTGCGAACCGGTTGACAGCCTGATTCCCATGTTTGCCAAGGCGGGGGCCGATATCATTACCTTTCATCCCGAGTCATCAAAGCACATCGACCGCAGTCTCGGGCTGATCCGTGAACTCGGTTGCAAGGCCGGGCTGGTATTCAATCCGGGCACCTCGTTAAGCTATATGGATTACGTCATGGACAAGCTGGATATTATCCTGCTCATGTCTGTCAATCCCGGTTTTGGTGGCCAGAAATTCATTCCCGCCACCCTGGACAAACTGCGCCAGGCCAGAACCCGCATCGATCAATGGCAAAACGAAGGCGGACAGCCCATCCTGCTTGAAGTTGACGGTGGTGTCAAGACAGATAACATTGCCGAAATCCGTGCCGCTGGCGCCGATACCTTTGTCGCGGGCTCCGCTATTTTTGGCCAGCCTGATTACGCTGATGTCATTGGCAAAATGCGCAGTGAAATTGCCAGGGCCGAAGCCGGCATTTAACGCCATTCTTAAAAAGTGACTGCTCATGCCAATCCAAGCCGTACTCATTGACCTTGACGGAACCCTGGTCGACAGCATTCCCGACCTTGCCCATGCCGCCAATGCCACCCGCATTGAACTGGGCATGCACAGCCTTGGCCAGGATATCATTGCCAGCTATGTCGGCAAGGGTATAGATAATTTAATTATCCGCAGCATCAATGCCAGTCTCCAGGAAAAAGAAATACCCGAAGCACTTTTCAGGCAGGCCAAGGAAATATTCACAAGGCACTATCACCAGGTTAACGGCGATAACACCACGGTGTATCCTGGCGTCATTGATGGCCTGAAGGCAATGAAAGCACAAAACCTTAAACTGGCCGTGGTTACCAACAAGTCAGAAGAGTTCACGCTGCCCCTGTTAAGCCAGACCGGCCTGGGCGGTTTTTTTGACCTTATTGTTTCGGGTGACACATGCAGCCGGAAAAAACCACATCCCGAACCACTGTTGTATGCATGCGAAAAACTGGGCAGCACGCCTGAAAACAGCATTTTCATTGGTGATTCAATTAATGACGTACAGGCTGCCAATGCAGCAGGCATGCCTGTTCTGCTACTTCCTTACGGCTACAATGAAGGAACTGGTGTACAAAACCTGAAAGTAAGTGCTATCATAGACGACATGACAGGCGCTGCCCAATGGATTACCCATCAAGGTCTTGCCAATCAAGGATAAGCAAAGCAGGAAACACCTTTACCGTATGAAAACCCAATCCATCACTTACGCATCTTCTTACTACGCCAATTATTGGCGCTGGTGGCGTTTGTGTTCCGGGGTATTCTCACGATAAGGCGCGTTTTCGCATCCTTAAAGTCAATCAGGTAGTATACAAATCCCGGTAACCAGTATAGCTAGGCCGGGTTTTTTTATATCTGCTCGGTCTAATTGAATAAACAAAACGAGACCAACATGATGACTGAAATTGAATTTAATGCACTGGCCGCACAAGGCTTTAACCGAATCCCTATCGTCAAGGAAACCTACGCCGACCTGGACACCACACTGGGCATTTACCTGAAACTGGCCCACAGCGGTAAAGAAGCCGGGCGCCTGAGCTGTCTGCTTGAATCGGTGGTTGGCGGTGAGCAATCCGGCCGTTATTCCTTTATTGGCCTGCCCGCCAAAACCGTTATCAAAGCCACCGGCCGTCACACCGAAGTCATTACCAACGGCCTGGTAACCGAAACCCATGAGGGTGACCCGCTAGACTTCATCAAAGCATTCCAGCAACGATTTAAAGTAGCCACCCGCCCCGGGATTCCCCGTTTTGCAGGCGGTCTGGCCGGTTATTTTGGCTACGACAGCGTGCGCAACATCGAACCCCGGCTTGGCCCTGCCGTCAAACCCTTCCCCCACGGCCAGGAAGAAGGCATTCCCGACATCATGCTCATGCAGGTTGATGAGCTGGTCATTGTAGATAACGTGATTGGCCGTACCTACTTAATGATTTACGCCGACCCATCGGTACCTGAAAGCTACAGCAAAGCCCAGAAACGCCTGCTCAAACTGCGTACCATGCTGCGCAAACCGGTTGAAATTCCGTACAGCCTGCCCAGCATGGTTACCGAAGAAATCCGTGACTTCAAAAAACAGGACTATATCAATGCAGTCCTGAAAGCCAAGGAGCATATCGCTGCCGGTGACTTGATGCAGGTCCAGGTAGGCCAGGTCATTGCCAAACCGTTCCGTGACTCTCCCCTGTCCCTGTACCGTGCCCTGCGTTCACTGAACCCGTCTCCCTATATGTACTTCTGGAATTTCGGCGATTTCCATGTGGTGGGCTCTTCTCCTGAAACGCTGGTGCGCCAGGAAGTGTTTCTTGATGAAAACAAACAGGAACAGTCCTCTATCACCATCCGTCCCCTGGCAGGCACACGCAAGCGTGGCGAAACCCCGTCCGAAGACGCCGCACTGGCAGCAGAACTGCAGGCCGATCCCAAAGAGATTGCCGAACACGTCATGCTGATAGACCTGGCCCGCAATGATGTGGGTCGCGTGGCACAAACAGGCTCGGTTGAAGTATCCGACCAAATGAGCATTGAGCGTTACTCTCACGTCATGCACCTGGTTTCCAATGTCAAGGGCACGCTTAAGCCCGGCATGGATAATATCGACGTATTACGTGCCTCTTTCCCGGCAGGCACCCTAACCGGCGCCCCCAAGGTCAAGGCCATGGAAATCATCGACGAACTTGAACCCGTGCGCCGTGGCGTATACGGTGGCGCTGCCGGCTATCTCAGCTACAACGGCACCATGGATGTGGCTATCGCCATCCGTACCGGGGTTATTAAAAACGGCATGCTTTATGTACAGGCCGCCGCCGGTATTGTGGCCGACTCCGACCCCGAAAAAGAATGGCTTGAAACCGAAGCCAAAGCCCGTGCCGTATTGCGTGCCGCCGAACAGGTCCAGTATGGCCTTGACCAACCCGTTTAACTGAATAAGAAAAGGAACCTGACATGTTACTCATGCTTGATAACTATGACTCCTTTACCTACAACCTGGTGCAGTATTTCGGTGAGCTGGGTGAAGACGTGAAAGTCATTCGCAACGACCAGATGAGCGTGGAAGAAATTGCCGCGCTTAACCCGGACCGCATCTGCATCTCACCGGGCCCCTGCTCTCCTGCCGAGGCCGGCATTTCTGTTGATTTAATCAAATACTATGCCGGTAAAAAACCCATTCTGGGTGTCTGCCTGGGACACCAGGCAATTGGGGCGGCTTTTGGTGGCAAAATTATCCGTGCCAAACAAATCATGCATGGTAAAACATCACCTATTACCCATACCGATTCCGATGTTTTCAAAGGCCTGCCTTCCCCTTTTACCGTAACCCGTTACCATTCACTGGCGATCGAGCGGGAAACCCTGCCCGACTGCCTGACGGTCACCGCTGAAACCGCTGATGGTGAAATCATGGGTGTTGCCCATAAAACATTACCTGTTTATGGCGTACAGTTTCATCCGGAATCAGTCCTTAGCGAGCACGGACACGCACTCCTTAAAAACTTTCTGGATTTAAGCAAATGAAAATCACCTACACCGAAGCCCTGACACGCTGTATTGAACACCGTGAAATTTTCCACGACGAAATGCTGCACCTGATGCGCCAGCTCATGACCGGAGAAGTGCCGGAATCCATTGCCAGCGCCCTGCTGATGGGCCTGCGCGTAAAAAAAGAAACGGTTGGTGAAATCACGGCCGCCGCCATGGTCATGCGTGAATTTTCCACCCCGGTAAAATTGGATAACACCAATGACTTGCTGGATATGTGCGGCACCGGCGGTGATGGCAGCAATACCTTCAATATTTCAACCACCGCCATGTTTGTTGCCGCTGCGGCGGGGGTGAAAATTGCCAAACACGGCAATCGCAGTGCCTCTTCCTCTTCAGGCAGTGCCGATGCCCTGGAAGCCATGGGTGCCAATATTGAGTTGCAACCCGACCAGGTGCGCGAATGTATTGAAAACACCGGTATCGGCTTCATGTACGCACCGTTCCACCATGCCAGCATGAAAAACGTGGCTGCGGTACGCAAGGCGCTGGCCGTGCGCACCATTTTCAATATTCTGGGGCCCCTTACCAACCCGGCCAATGCCGGCAACCAGTTGATGGGCGTCTTCCACCCCGACCTGGTTGGCATCCAGGTACGTGTCCTGCAACAGCTGGGCGCCAATCATGTCACGATCATTCATGGCCTTGATGGCATGGATGAGGCCTCTTTGGGCGCCGCCACCCTGGTGGGCGAACTGAAAGACGGCGTGGTCAGCGAATATGAGATTCACCCCGAAGACTTCAATATGCAAATGGTATCCAACCGCAGCCTCAAAGTGGCCAACCGGGAAGAATC
>JAAYHN010000321.1 GCA_012735395.1 Alcaligenaceae bacterium
AAGCAGGAACCCGCCGAAGCGACTACACAGGGGGTCGCCCTTGTTTAGCGCCGTAGGAATCGCCCTCCTTCGGGTGGGCGAGGATGTCAACTGGCCCCAGTTTAATGTCGCCATATCGACTAATCGCCAAAAAGAAGGTGCTAAGTAAAATGATGGCGACAGTGAGAATATAAAACCAACTTACATGGCTGAGAATCCAGGTCTGGGTATCGCTAAATAGTTGTTGGGTAAAGCCAGGCGCAAAAGCAGCAAGGCCAACCAGAAGTAGGATAAGAGCGGCAGCCGAGAAAAAAACAGGGGGGTTAATGTTCGTTTGCTTAAAAGGCTTCATGGTCTGGCCTTGTTTATGGTTAAACATGGGAAAAGTGTAGCAGAATAGTGGGTTGTGGTCTGGATTTACTTGCTGAATGATTTTGGCTAACGTGGGCATGCATATGTTCACAGCAATCCTGTAACATTACCTACAAAACACCCGTTTCAAAACCCTTCAAGCAGGAACCAATGCATGTATCAATCCGCCGGCAAACTCATTTATTCTCCCAGTGATTTAACTACCTATATGTCCAGTCCGTTTGCGTCATGGATGAACCGGTGGGCGTTAGCATATCCGCAACAGGCCCCGCAACCGGATGCGGAAGATGCCTTGAATACCATGCTGGCAGAAAAAGGCCTGGCCCATGAAGCAGCGTTGTTAAGCCATTTTCAGCAACAGGGTTTAACGGTGGTGGATATTGCCCGGGACAATGCCGGTGCCAATAAAAACATCGCCCATAAATTACAGGCTACCCAAACCGCCATGCAAAATGGGGTCGATGTGATTTATCAGGCGGTTTTGCAACGCGATCCATTCATTGGCCATGCCGACTTCCTGGTGAAAGTGCCTGGCCAAAGCCGGCTTGGCAACTATCATTACGAGGTATGGGATACCAAGCTGGCCTCTATCGTCAAGCCGGCATTTGTGGTGCAGCTTTGTTGTTATGCCGATATGCTTGAGGCCCTGCAGGGGTGTCGCCCGGAACATATCGTGGTGGCCCTGGGCAATCAGGAGCGCGAATGCCTGAAAACCGATGATTATTACTATTATTACCTGGCCCTGAAATCCCGTTTTCTGGCTGAACAGGAAGCCTTCAGCCCCGACATTATGCCTGATCCGGCAGATTCAAAAAGCCATGGCCGCTGGTCTGGTTATGCCGAAGAACTGTTGCAAGATAATGACCATCTTTCGCTGGTGGCCAATATTACCCGTTCCCAAATCAAGAAGCTGAACCGGGCCGGTATTTCAACTTGCCAGCAACTGGCGCAGGCAAATATTGGGCGTGTGCCGGGGCTAAGTGCCGAGGTCTTGGCCAGGTTGCAGGCACAGGCCGCGATTCAAAAAGCCAGCGAGGGGGCGGGGCGCCCCTTGTTTGAAGTGCTGCCACCCGAGGCAGAACAAAACCCGGCCGGCCTGATGCTGTTGCCACCCCATTCAGGCCTGGATGTTTTCTTTGATATTGAAGGGTTTCCGCTGGACGAGGGCGGGCTGGAATATTTGTGGGGTTGCACCTATTTTGATGAAAATGGGCTGCGCCAGTTCAAGGATTTCTGGGCCCATAACCGGGAACAGGAAAAGCAGGCGTTTGAGGGGTTCATTAGCTGGGCGTATGCGCGCTGGCAGCAAGACCCGCACATGCATATTTACCATTATGCCAATTATGAAATTGCCGCCTGCCGCAAATTAATGGGTCGCTACGGGGTGTGCGAACACGAAGTAGACCAGCTGTTGCGCAATGATGTTTTTGTAGACTTGTACAAAATCGTGAAGGGCGGTTTACGGGTGGGTGAACCCAGGTATTCCATCAAGAATATTGAGCATTTATATCGTGGCAAGCGAGATACGGCCGTTGGCAGTGGCGGCGATTCGGTGGTGGTATACGAGCAGTGGCGCAATCTCAACCGGCTGGGGCAAGAGGGCGATGTATGGCAAAGCTCGGCTATTTTAAAAGATATCCGGGACTACAATATTGATGACTGCAATTCCACACAAGAGCTTACGGTGTGGTTGCGTGAACAGCAACAGAATCATGGCATTATGTATAACGGCCAGCTTGAGCTGATAGAACCCGATGTCAAAGAGGAAGTCACGCAACGTATGCTGCTGCGTGACCGTTTGCTGGCACGGGCTAAAACCGAACAGGCAGAACAGGCACGTATCACTGAAAACCTGGCCTGGATATTGGAATTCCACCGGCGGGAAAGCAAACCGGTTTTCTGGCGCTTGTTTGACCGCCTTGGGCTAAGCCATGATGAACTTGAAGACGATATTGATTGCCTGGCCAATTGCCAGCGCACCGATAGAGCTGCATTCAAACCAACAGAACGTGCCCGCAACCTGGCTTATGAATACCATTTTAACGTGAATCAGGAGTTCAAGATTCCACGTAATGACAGCATGTACCTGTTGGAAAACACAAAACGTAAAGTCAAAATTTTGCCGGATGCCTCTGATTTTAAAAGTGGCCGGGTGGTGGTGCAGGCCGGTTTTGATCCGGGTGATGTGATTTCCCTGATACCCGATGAATATGTGAACCCTGACATGATCCAGAAGGCGATTGATGATGTAGTGAGTTGTTATGAAAAGGGTGCACTTAATGATTCCGCCATTCTGGCATTTTTACGGCGAGATATGCCCAATATCAAGGGGCACCGGCAGGGCGATCCCATTGTAACGGCCGCCACCCCCACCGACCGTATGAACCGGGTGATTCAGGCCGTGTGCCGGCTGGACAACAGCTATTTAACCTTGCAGGGGCCACCGGGGGCGGGTAAAACCTATACCGGCAAGCATATTATTGCCGAACTGCTAAAACAGGGAAAACGGATAGGCATTAGCAGCAATAGCCACAAGGCGATTAATAACCTGCTGGTGGGGGTGGCTGAGTATTGCCGTTCGGAAGGTATTGAGGCACGTTGTTTTTGTACGAAAAATACCGGTGATGAAATTGAAGATAATGGTATCCAGCTAATCAAGAATAATGAAATTTCAGCTTATTTGCAGGAACCTGCCTGCGTGATTGGC
>JAAYHN010000322.1 GCA_012735395.1 Alcaligenaceae bacterium
ACCCCGGATAGTAGAGACAAACATGAACAATTCAGTAAATAAAGACATCGACCCAATGGAAACCGCCGAGTGGAAAGAGTCGCTTTATTCTGTACTGGCCAGTCATGGTAAAGACCGGGCTGTATTTATTTTAAATGAACTGTCACAACTGGCCGGGCAGCTTAATATCAACTGGCAGCAACCTGCCGCGCCTGGCACTTCACGCCATTCTTATGTCAATACGATTCCTGTCAGCGAACAGCCTGCTTACCCCGGCAACATTCAGATTGAAGAAAAACTGGGTGCCCTGATGCGCTGGAATGCGCTGGCCATGGTCGTGCGCGCCAACAGTGCTTACGGTGAATTAGGCGGGCATATTGCCAGTTATGCCAGTGCCGCCGATTTATTTGAAGTGGGTTTCAACCATTTTTTCAAGGCCAGGGAAACTGCCGATGATGGCAATAAAGGCGATCTGGTCTTTTTTCAACCCCATAGTGCTCCCGGTGTTTATGCCCGTGCCTATCTGGAAAATCGCCTGACTGAACAGGATTTAAGCTTCTTCAGACAGGAATTGCGTGGTCCGCGCGAAGGTGCGCGCGGCTTATGCAGCTATCCCCATCCTTATTTAATGCCCGATTTCTGGCAATTTCCAACCGGCTCAATGGGCATAGGCCCAATCAGCTCCATCTATCAGGCCCGTTTCATGCACTACCTGACTCACCGGAAACTGCAGGATTGCGACAACCGCAAGGTATGGGGTATTTTTGGTGACGGAGAAATGGATGAGCCGGAATCCATGAGCGCCCTCACCCTTGCCGCCAGGGAAAAACTGGATAACCTGATCTGGGTGGTTAACTGTAACCTGCAACGTCTGGATGGCCCGGTCAGGGGTAACGGCCAGGTTGTCAATGAACTTGAAAAGCTTTTCACCGGTGCCGGCTGGAATGTCATTAAAGTCTTATGGGGCAGTGACTGGGACCCTCTGTTTGCGAAAGACCTGACCGGTGCCCTGGCCGAAGCCCTGGGCAACACGGTTGATGGTCAAATGCAAACCTTTGCTGCCAATGACGGTTCTTATAACCGTAATAATTTCTTTGGTCAAAATGAAGAGCTCAAACGCCTGGTCCAAGACATGAGCGACGAGCAGATTGACAAGCTGCGCCGTGGTGGCCATGATCTGGTCAAAATTTATGCCGCCTATGCGGCTGCTGTCAGTCACAAAGGCCAGCCTACCGTTATTCTGGCCCATACGAAAAAAGGCTATGGCATGGGCAGTGCCGGCCAGGGTCGCATGACAACGCACTCCCAAAAGAAATTTGAAGATACCGACCTGATTGAATTCAGAAACCGTTTCAATTTACCCCTGAATGACGAGCAAACGTTGCGGCTGGATTTTTATCGCCCCGATGAAAACAGTGAAGAAATCCGTTATTTGAAAGCACAGCGGGAAAAGCTGGGCGGGTATTTGCCAAAACGTCATACACAAGTCCCCTCCCTGCCAGTTCCACCCGTTGAAAAATGGGCGCAGTTTGCCATTCAGTCAGAAAACAAAAACATGTCCACCACCATGGCATTCGTGCGCATGTTGTCCAGTCTGCTGAAAGATAAGGAATTGGGGCCCCGTATTGTACCGATTGTGGCCGATGAAGCCCGTACCTTCGGCATGGCGAACCTGTTCAGGCAAGTGGGTATTTATTCATGTGTCGGGCAAAAATATGAACCGGAAGATATTGGTTCCATATTAAGTTACCGTGAAGCCCTGGATGGACAGATTCTTGAGGAAGGCATTAGTGAGGCAGGCGCCATTTCCAGCTGGGTTGCCGCCGCCACCAGCTACAGTGTTCATGGCACGCCCATTCTGCCTTTTTATATTTATTATTCCATGTTCGGCTTCCAGCGCATTGGTGATTTAATCTGGGCCGCCGCCGACCAGCGTCCGCGCGGCTTCCTGATTGGGGCCACTTCCGGTAAAACCACCCTGGGTGGAGAAGGCCTGCAGCACCAGGACGGCTCCAGTCATGTCTGGTCGGCCACCATTCCAAACTGCAAATCGTATGACCCTGCCCTGGCAGGTGAACTGGCGGTCATTATTGAGCAGGGTACCAAGGAAATGGTTACCGAACAGAAAGACGTGTTCTACTACATTACCGTTATGAATGAAAACTATCCCCAGCATTCATTCAATATGGAAATGCGCGACAATGCCATTAAAGGTGCCTATCTTTTCAAACACTACCCGGCTCAAAGTGAAGCTGCCCCAACAAGCGGCCAAAACGTGACTTTACTTGGTTCGGGTGCCATTTTCATGGAAGTTTTGAAAGCTGCGGAGGAACTGTCTGCCAGGGGTATTGCATGTGATGTTATCAGCGTTACCAGCTGGACAGAACTGGATCGTGAAGGACAGCGCTGCGCTGCTATGGACGCAGCTGAAAACACACCGTTCATACAGCAGCAATTGCAAAATACACAAGGTCCCATTATTGCCGCAACCGACTATGTGAGAATGCTGCCTGAATCTATCCGGGCTTATGTTCCGGAAGGCAGAAAATACACAACCCTGGGGACTGATGGTTTTGGGCGCAGCGATACCCGTGCGGAACTGCGCGAGTTTTTTGGTGTTAATGCGCAAACCATTGTTGAAACCGCATTGAAGCAGCTGGCCAAATAATATCTGGCTTAAACAATAAGCAAACAAAAAAGGCACGTAAATTAATACGTGCCTTTTCAATTTAAAACAATAAGCAAATACTGAAGGAGCTTATGCAGCGGCTTCTTCTGTTGCGTCTTCTGATACGGAAGTACGGATCAGGTGATCGAAAGCACTTAAGGAAGCTTTGGCACCTTCACCCACCGCAATCACAATCTGCTTGTATGGAACGGTTGTGACGTCACCGGCGGCAAACACACCGGGAATGGAAGTCTGGCCTTTGGCATCAACTTCAATTTCACCATGCTTGGACAGGGCAACTGTCCCTTTCAGCCATTCGGTGTTGGGAACCAGGCCAATCTGCACAAAAACGCCTTCCAGGTCAATTTTCTTGACTTCATCAGTTGTACGGTCTTTATAAGACAGGCCGTTAACCTTATTGCCGTCACCATGAATTTCAGTGGTTTGGGCTGACATCAGGATATCAACGTTAGGCATACTGCGCAGTTTGCGCTGCAAGACATCGTCGGCACGTAGCTGGTCACCAAACTCAATCAAGGTAACATGGGCAACCACACCTGCCAGGTCAATCGCGGCCTCTACGCCAGAGTTACCGCCACCAATAACCGCAACCCGTTTGCCTTTAAACAATGGGCCATCGCAGTGAGGGCAGTAGGCAACACCTTTGGCACGGTATTCCTGTTCACCGGGAACATTGACATTGCGCCAGCGGGCACCGGTTGCCAGAATCACGGTTTTACCTTTCAGTACGGCACCGTTTTCCATTCTGACTGAAATTTCTTTCTCGCCAGGGATCAGTTCTTCTGCGCGTTGCAGGTTCATGATGTCGACATCATAAGCACGGACGTGTTCTTCAAGCGCAGCGGCAAAACGCGGGCCTTCTGTTTCTTTAACAGAAATAAAGTTTTCAATTGCCATGGTATCCAGAACCTGGCCACCAAAACGCTCGGCGGCAACACCGGTACGAATGCCTTTACGGGCAGCATAAATAGAAGCGGCTGCACCAGCCGGGCCACCACCAATGACCAGAACATCAAAGGTCTCTTTGGCATTCAGTTCGTCGGCCTTGCGGGCACCAGCATTGGTATCCAGCTTTGCCAGGATTTCTTCAACGCTGCTGCGGCCCTGGCCAAATGACTCGCCATTGAGGAACATGGTAGGCACAGACATAATCTGGCGGCTGTCAACTTCGCTTTGAAACAGTGCGCCATCAATCGCAACGTGCTGAATGCGTGGATTAATAATAGACATCACGTTCAGGGCCTGAACCACATCGGGACAGTTCTGGCATGACAATGAGAAATAGGTTTCAAACTTGTAATCGCCATCCAGATTACGGATCTGTTCGATGACTGCTTCATCCAGTTTGATGGGATGACCACCTACTTGCAACAGGGCAAGTACCAGTGATGTGAATTCGTGCCCCATGGGAATACCGGCAAACGTAACGCTGATATCGGTACCCGGGCGATTAATGCTGAAAGAAGGCTTGCGCTGGTCATTGCCCTGATCACTGAAAGTGACACGGTCTGATATGGCAGCGATTTCCTGCAGCAACTCTTTCAGTTCCAGGGATTTCGCTCCATCATCCAGGGACGCAACAATCTCGATAGGCTGTGAAACCATTGCCAGGTAAGTTTTTAATTGTGATTTAATATTTGCATCTAACATGGTGATGAACTCTCCGGATCTTGAATTAATTATTTGATTTAGGACTTTCTTTGGGGGATAGCGGGCCCGGGCAAAAGCCCGAACCCCGCAGCACTGAATGACTATTCAGGCTGCTTTAATAACTGACTGAATGATCAGCTGATCGATTAGATTTTGCCAACCAGGTCCAGTGATGGAGTCAGTGTAGCGGCACCCTCTTCCCATTTGGCTGGGCAAACTTCACCTGGGTGAGCTGCAACATACTGGGCAGCTTTAACTTTACGCAGCAGTTCAGATGCGTCACGGCCAATACCGTTATCGTGAACTTCAGTTACTTTGATAACGCCTTCAGGGTTGATAACAAATGTACCGCGCAGGGCAACGCCTTCTTCTGCGATCAGAACTTCAAAGTTGTTAGCCAATACGTGAGTTGGGTCACCAATCATTGGGTACTGAACTTTAGCAATAGCGTCAGATGTATCGTGCCATGCTTTGTGTGAGAAGTGGGTATCTGTAGATACAGCATAAACTTCCACACCCAGTTTCTGGAATTCTGCGTAATGATCAGCCAAGTCTTCCAGTTCTGTTGGGCAAACAAATGTAAAGTCAGCGGGGTAGAATACGACAACAGACCATTTGCCTTTCAGTGAATCCTGGTTTACGTCAACAAATTTACCATTGTGATAGGCTGTTGCGCTGAAAGGTTTGATTTCTGTATTGATTAATGACATTTATTTCTTCCTTGTTTGTTGGGTTAGAAAATTGAATATGTGATCAGTATAACCCCGTACGGCTAATATGTATAATTTATTGTTTTTATAAACACGTTTGGTTTTAGCTATCAGGGACATGAACTGTCACATAGTCATACTATATCAGAACAAGATTACAATTTAATGTTTTAACCACATGAAAAGTAGATATTTATCAATATCTACGGCCAAATTCGATATATCAGCCTGTCCGGAGGTAACCCATACCCCACCCGCACATCAAGCCAGTGCCCGCCTGCATGGATATGGCAAGCACTGATATTGGGTTATTCAACAGCATCCAGACCGAAATCAAATACAGACACACTATGGGTAATCCAGCCTACTGCCAGCAGATCGACCCCCGTTTGCGCAATCGCCGGAGCGGTTTCCGCATTGATTCTGCCCGATGCCTCGGTAATGGCACGCCCGTCAACCATGGCAACCGCTTTTTTCAGCATTTCGGGGTTCATGTTGTCAAGAAGGATGACATTGACGCCCAGCTCAAGGCCTTCTGCCAGCTGTTCAAGGGTATCTACCTCCAGCTCAATTTTTACCATATGGCCTATACCGGCCCGTGCCCTAAGCACTGCTTCACGCAGGCTGCCTGCCACGGCAATATGATTATCCTTAATGAGAACCGCATCATCCAGGCCAAACCGGTGATTGCTGCCACCACCAACCCGTACGGCATATTTTTGCAAGGCGCGCAGGCCCGGCAGGGTTTTGCGGGTGCACGTAACCTTGGCACCAAACTCACGAATGGCATCTGCGATGGATGCCGTTGATGTTGCCACCCCGCTCAAGTGCCCCAGGAAGTTAAGTGCGGTACGCTCGGCGGTAAGAATGGCACCGGCAGGCCCCTTTATGGTGGCAATCAGGTCACCGGGGTTCAGGCGGGCACCATCTTTGCGGTGAACGGTAAGCTGAATATTTTCATTCACGAGTTGAAAGGCCAGGATAGCCAGGTCAAGCCCCGCCAAAACGCCAGACTGTCGTGCAACCAGATTCATTGTTGTTTGCACGTCTGCCGGGATAATACTGTCTGAAGTTAAATCACCCGCACGGCCAAGGTCTTCAAGCAGCGCCATGCGCACAAGCGGTTCAAGCATGACCCTTGGCAATGGAGGAATGGAAACTTCGTTAGTCTGATTAACAGATGCAGGCAAGGATGGTTTAACGCTCATTTTCTACACTTAAAAATTATATGGATTACAAAGGTTTCATCACATTATATTCCCATCCTGTGCAAACCCTATAAGATGAAATCCGGTTTATCCAAAACCGGCTTATAAAAAACGGTGTATAAAGACCAGGTTCCAAATGAAAAAGCGGTTTTCAATCTCCCTGCAAGCTTCTGTTTTCTGCTGTATTAAAAAATTCATAAATAATTTTTCTTAACCACCTGCTGCCTGCATCCTGGTGAAACCTGGCATGCCAATGCTGCTTGATCGTATAGCGGGGAGACTCAAAGGGCAAAGGATAGGTACGCAAATTGGGGTTGGTGGCAAAAATACTGCTTAAGCGGGTGGGGACACTGGTAATCAGGTCTGATTTTTCTATTACCAGACCCAATCCCAGAAACGAAGACAATTGGATATATATATCCCGGTGAATGCCTAATTTCTTGATTTGTTGTTCCAGGATTGAATGGCCCGTTCCCTGATGATAAAAAACAACGTGCCCTTCCCTTTCATAATCCTGCAGGCTTAGCTCCCCCTGAATCCGTGGATGATTGCTGCTGACCAGGCACTCATATTGCTGGCGAAACAGGGTTTGCTGATAAAAACCCGCCTTTAATTGCGATACAAAACCAATGGCCAGATCGACCCCGCCATTGCTCATTAAGGTGGGGGTTTCGGGCGTGATGGGCACAATTTCCAGCGAAATACTGGGGGCATTGGCATGCAGGTAAGTCACCAGTTTTGGCAATAATACTATATGGCTGATATCCATCATGCTGATGGTAAATTTCCTGGTTGAAACAGAAGGTTCAAAATCTTCGGTGAACTCGGCGATTCGCTTCCATTTGTCAAGCAGGTCAGTGATATGCCCCACCAAAGACTCTGCCACTGCCGTTGCCTGCATGGAGTTGCCTACCCTCACAAATAAGGGGTCATTGAAATGTTTTCTTAGTTTGTTCAGTTCTATGCTAACTGTTGGCTGCCCCATTTCCAGGCTGTCGGCTGCCTTGGAAACACTTTTTGCCCTATAAACCTCATGAAATATTTGCAATTGGCGAATATCCATTTTGCCCGTTTCTTTCATAACATAACCCGCTATTTTGCCCTGATTCCCGTTATTTTATTACAAACGGACATAGTTGTATTTATTTTTTTAATACAGGTTATTTTCTTTATTGGATGGAATGAATAGCAGAAGATTGTTAAATTTAAAAAACATGATATTAAATTAACAAAAATCATGATAATTAAAAAAACACACCAGACATCAATTGACAAATCAATATTTTAAAGGAAATCAAAATGGAAGAATTAGCCACATTAGAAGACTTGCCCCAAGAATACAGGGATAACCTGGAAAAACTGAACCTGGTTCCTTTGTGGCCCAGCCTGCGTGATGTTTTACCACCCGAAACACCACAACCCAAAACCAAACCCATTTTGTGGCCATACGATACACTGCGCCCGCTGTTAATGCAGGCTGGTGACTTGACCCCCATTGAAAAAGCCGAACGCCGCGTGCTGGTTCTGGCCAATCCCGGCCATGGCCTGGAAAACATGCGTGCCAGTTCAGTCATGTACCTGGGCATGCAATTATTGCTACCAGGCGAGTGGGCGCCTTCACACCGCCACACCCCCAATGCCGTCCGCATGATTGTTGAAGGCAATAATGCCTACACAACGGTTAATGGCCAGAAATGCCCAATGGAACGCGGTGACCTGATCTTGACACCTACCGGCATGTGGCATGAACACTCTCATGAAGGTACTGAACCGGTTGTATGGCTGGACGTTCTTGACTTACCGCTGGTTTACTTTATGGAAGCCTCATACGTCCAACCCGGTGTACACCAAAACATCCAGGGTACCTCTGCAGACACCGCATATGGTCCTGGTATTGTGCCCACACCCGTATTTACCCGCCAGAACCCGCACAACCCGTTATTGCGTTTTGCGTGGAAAGATGCCCGTAAAGCCCTTGAAAACATGGCGGTAAACCAGCCTGATGCCGAGTCCATTCAGGTAACCTACATTAACCCTGAAACCGGCACCGACTGCCAGAACATCATTGGTTTTTCTTCCCTAATGCTGCGCCCCAATGAAACATTGACATTGCCTTTACGCTCCAGCGCAATGGTATTCCACGTAATTGAAGGCCAGGCACAGGTTCAAACTACAGGCAACAACTTTGATATGACACAGTCAGACACAAGCTGCGTTCCCTGTTTCGCTCCTGTTACTTTAGTGAATAAAAATGGTGACAAACCCACATTCATTTTTATTGCAGATGAATCTCCGTTACAGAAAAAACTGGGCCTTTATTCTGAACGCCCAAACAAATAAAATAATTTAAAAACTATCTTAGAGGAAACAAACAATGGAACAATTACCTATTTTAATCTCTGGCGGTGGCATTGGCGGTTTTGCCGCAGCCTTGGCTTTGGTGCGCCAGGGATTCAAGGTAAAAGTATTTGAACAGGCACCTGAAATCGGAGAGATCGGTGCCGGCATCCAGTTGGGGCCCAATGCTTTTCATGCCTTTGATGCCCTTGGCATCGGTGACAAGGCACGTTCACGTGCGGTTTACACCGATTATATGGTCATGCATGATGCGCTCAATGAATATGTCGTAGGTAAAATCCCTACCGACGAAAACTTCCGCAAGCGTTTTGGCAACCCGTATGCCGTCATTCACCGTGCAGACATTCACTCTTCCCTGGTGGAAGGTGCCCAGGAAAGCGGACAGGTTGAAATTCATACCAACACGCGCATCGAAGGTATTGAGCAAGACGGCAAAACCGTCACTATTACCGATACCAATGGCAACAAATATACGGGTCTTGCCCTGATTGCCGCAGATGGCGGGAAATCAGTCGTTCGTGAAAAATATGTGGGTGATCCCGCTTTGGTAACCGGTCACGTTGTATACCGTGCGGTGGTTGATAAAGAAGATTTCCCCGAAAACCTGCGCTGGAATGCCGCCAGCTTATGGGCAGCCCCCAACGGTCACCTGGTGCATTACCCGTTACGCGGTGGCGAGCAGTACAACGTAGTAGTTACCTTCCATAGCCGTGAAAAGGAAGAATGGGGCGTCAAAGACGGTAGCCGTGAAGAAGTTTTAAGTTACTTCACCTCAATCTGCCCGAAAGCCAGACAGTTGCTGGAATTGCCAAAATCATGGAAACGCTGGTCTACCGCAGACCGCGAACCCATCAGCAACTGGACACACGGCCGCGCTACCCTGCTGGGTGATGCAGCTCACCCAACCACGCAATATATGGCCCAGGGTGCCTGCATGGCCATGGAAGATGCCGTTACGCTGGGTGAAGCACTGCGTGTCTGCGACAAAGACATTGAAAAAGCCTTTGACCTGTACCGTCGTGCCCGTGTCGGCAGAACTGCTCGCATTGTACTGTCTTCCCGTGAAATGGGTCGCCTGTATCATGCCAAAGGTGTACAGCGCCTGATTCGCAATGACCTCTGGAGAAACCGTCCTGTTGAGCGTTTTTACGATGCAATGGAATGGCTGTATGGCTGGAATGTGTCAAACTGTCTTGATGCCGCCGAAAATTTCGCAGAGTAATTATTAATTACTCAAATTAAATAGCACAGGAATTATAGGGAAGCGCCTTTAATGACGACTTACCCTATAATTCGTTTATGTTTCCCTAAATTCACTGATATATCCAAGGAAGGAATATTGTATGTCTTATGTATTTGAACCGATGGCTACCGTTGGCATCCCCGTTACCCAATCCGAAGATTTGTTCCCGGTGCGCCGTATTTACTGCGTAGGCCGCAACTATGCAGCCCACGCCCGTGAAATGGGTTTTGACCCCGATCGTGAACCGCCATTTTTCTTCTGCAAACCCAACGATGCCGAGTCTATCGTTCCTGTAGCTGATGGTAAAGCCGTTGACCTTCCCTACCCTGTTCAAACCGGCAACTACCACCATGAAATTGAACTGGTTGTGGCGATTGGCAAAGGCGGTAAAAACATCGCTGTTGAAGATGCTGCCAAACACATCTTTGGTTATGCCGTTGGCCTTGATATGACTCGCCGTGACCTGCAAATGAAAATGCGTGAACAAGGCCGCCCATGGGAAATTGGCAAAGCCTTTGATTACTCTGCTCCTATTGGTGAAATTACCCCTATTGCCCAAACCGGTGAACTTAACAGTGGTGAAATTCACCTGACTGTTAATGGCAAAACCACCCAAAAAAGCAATGTGACCCATTTAATCTGGTCTGTAGCAGAAACCATCGCCAATCTTTCTACCCTGTTTGAACTGAAAGAAGGCGACCTGATCATGACAGGTACACCGGAAGGTGTAGGCGCTGTTGTGGCTGGCGATACCATGGTTGCTACCATTGATGGCCTGAAATCCATTA
>JAAYHN010000032.1 GCA_012735395.1 Alcaligenaceae bacterium
CTTTATCACCCGCTTTTGTATTGCGAAGTGTTGTAACTTGGATAGTATGCGGAATAATATTGATGCTAATAACGCATCCGTCGGCATTATCAAGCACGCTGTTAACCGTCAGGCTGATGCCGTTTACGGTAATGGAACCTTTATAGGCCAGGAATTTGGCCAGCTCCTGTGGCACCTGGATTTTAAGTTCGTGCGATTCCCCCACGGCATCAAACGACACCACCGTACCCAATCCATCCACGTGGCCAGACACAATATGCCCGTCCAGGGAGTCGCCCATTTTCAGGGCATGCTCAAGGTTCACCTCACCTTCAGCCTCAAGGCCAACCGTACGGTTCAGGCTTTCACGGGAAACATCCACCTCAAAGTCTTGCCCGGCAAATTTTACAACGGTCATGCAGGCGCCCTGTATCGCGATGGAATCACCCAGCTTGGTTTTTTCCATATTAAAGCCGGGTGCATGAATGGTTAAATGAACGCCATCACTGTCGCTGCTTCCCAAGGGGGCAACATTCACGATTTTTCCAACAGCGGCAACAATTCCGGTAAACATAAAACTTTCCTTAATGATCTTGATAATTTGACTGATGCGTAACACTGGCCAGCAAACTGGCCCAGCGTTGTTGCATGTGTGCGCGCAAGCGCAAATCGGGAGCCAGGGTTTGCGTTTCAAAAAAGGCGAACTGATAGGCCTGCTGCAGGTTTTCCAGCATGGGAAAATTAAACAGCCCACGGGCATCGCCCAGTATTTTTGGCGCCATGTAAACCAGCAGTTCATCCAGCAGCCCTTCCTGCAGCAAGGCCCCGTTCAGGCCTGGCCCGGCTTCGACATGCACTTCATTGATTTGCTGTGTTGCCATCCAGTCCAGTACGGCTTCCAGCTTAACATGCCCGTTTTTTTCTGGCATGACAATCACTTTTACGTTTTTAGACTGCAAACGTGCTTCTTTGCCTTCATTACGCTGCGTTGTAAAAACCCAGACCGGGTCACCATTGAAGATACGGGCGCTTTCAGGCACCACAAACCGGCTGTCAATCACTGCCCGTATGGGTTGGCGCGGTGTGGGCAATGAACGGACATTCATTAAGGGGTCATCGTGCAAGACCGTTCCCAAACCGGTCAATACCACGCAGCTCCGGGCGCGCCAATGATGGCCATCGGCCCTTGCGGCCTCGCTGGTGATCCATTGCGACAGCCCGTTATGCAAGGCCATGCGCCCGTCCAGTGAGCAGGCCAGCTTTGACCAGACCCATGGGCGGCCTGCCGTCATGCGGGAAATAAAGCCCGGATTCAGGGCCAGTGCCTTTTCAGTAAGCAGATTGGATACCACTTCAATGCCCGCTGCCTGCAGTTTCCGTATCCCCTTACCCGCCACCAGCGGATTGGGGTCTGTCATGGCAATCACGACCCGGGCCGGTTTGGCCGCCAGAAGGGCGTCAACACAAGGCGGTGTTTTACCGTAATGGCTGCAAGGTTCAAGGGTGACGTAAAAAGTGCTGCCCTGCAGCGCATGCTGGCGAGCCTGGGCATCTCGAATGGCACATACTTCGGCATGTGGCCCACCCGCTTGCTGGGTGGCGCCCTGCCCGATTAACAGCCCGTCTTTCACAATCACACAACCTACCCGTGGGTTAGGTGTGGTGATGAACAGAACCGAAGCGGCCTGCGCCAGGGCTTTTTCCATCCAGAAAAAATCATTGTTTGCTGTCACACCCGCTCCTGCTTTTATTTCTTGGCAAATTTGGTATCTTCTGCCGCAGGCCCCTGCATTTCTTCAATGGCCTTGGCAAATTCACCAATATCCTTGAAGCTTTTATAAACCGAAGCAAACCTCACATAAGCCACCTGGTCAAGCTGTTTAAGCTCATTCATCACCAGTTCACCAATACGGTCGGTGGACACTTCTTTGGTTGGACTGTTCAGCAAGGCTTCCTGGATACGGAACACCGCAGCCTCCAGCTCTTCTGTGGCCACCGGCCGTTTTCTTAAAGCCAGCTTCAGGCTTGACTGCAGCTTGTTTATATCAAATTCCACGCGCGTTCCGTTTCTTTTAACGATGGTGGGCATGGACAGCTCTACCCGCTCGTATGTGGTGAAGCGTCGGTCACAGGCCAGGCAGCGCCGGCGCCGGCGAATGGTATCACCTTCTTCGGAAACCCGGGAATCCACCACCTGGGTTTCCGTGTGTGAACAGAACGGACATTTCATTTGCGTAAAACCTTACAAAAACGCCTGCCGAAGCAGGCGCTGCTTTAACAGCAAAAATTATTTATAAACCGGAAACTGTGCTGTCAGCTGGTTTACCTTTTCACGGACTGCAGCGATATTGGCCTCGTCACGTGGATTATCCAGTACGTCGGCAATCAGGTTGGCTGTCAGTTCAGCTTCTTTCTCGGTGAAACCACGGGTTGTCATGGCTGGCGTACCCAAACGGATACCGCTGGTCACGAATGGTTTTTCAGGGTCATTTGGAATGGCGTTTTTGTTAACGGTAATGTGTGCGTCACCCAGAACGGCTTCCGCTTCTTTACCGGTAATGCCTTTGGCACGCAGGTCAACCAGCATGACGTGGCTTTCGGTACGGCCGGAAACGATACGCAGGCCACGTTTTACCAGGGTTTCTGCCAGCACTTTGGCATTCAGGGCAACCTGTTTGGCGTAGTCTTTGAACTCGGGCGCGAGGGCTTCTTTGAAGGCCACTGCCTTACCGGCAATCACGTGCATTAACGGACCACCCTGAATGCCCGGGAAGATGGCGGAATTGATGGCTTTTTCAAACTCGGCTTTCATCATGATCACGCCACCACGTGGGCCACGCAGTGATTTGTGGGTGGTGGAAGTAACGAAGTCGGCAAAAGGAACCGGATTGGGATATTGGCCACCCGCAACCAGGCCGGCATAGTGGGCGATGTCTACCATGAACAAGGCACCGTTGTCGTGCGCGATTTTAGCCATGCGCTCGAAGTCGATACGCAAAGCATAGGCTGAAGCACCGGCCACGATCAGTTTGGGCTTGTGCTCTTTGGCCAGCTGTTCTACCTGTACATAGTTCAGTTCTTCGTTTTCATCGAGGCCGTAAGGAATGAAGTTGTACAGTTTGCCGGATGCGTTAACGGAAGCGCCGTGTGTCAGGTGACCGCCTTCTGCCAGGCTCATGCCCAGAACGGTATCACCGGGTTTCAGGACTGCCATATAAACGCCCTGGTTGGCCTGTGAGCCGGAGTTGGGCTGCACGTTGGCGGCTTCCGCACCAAACAGTTCTTTTAAACGGTCGATGGCCAGTTGCTCGGCGATATCAACGAATTCGCAACCACCGTAGTAACGTTTACCGGGATAACCTTCTGCATATTTATTGGTTAACTGTGTACCTTGCGCTTCCATCACGGCAGGGCTGGTGTAGTTTTCCGAGGCGATCAGCTCGATGTGCTGCTCTTGGCGTACATTTTCTTTCTGGATGGCACTCCACAGTTCGGGGTCGACTTTATCCAGAGTGAGGGAACGATCAAACATTTATTTTCCTAGAGATATAAAAAGCAAAAAATTAAACGGTTACTTTAGGGTTGAGTGTATATAAGCCGGTAATGCTGTCCGAGGCCAGTACATGCGGGTTAATGGCGTTCAGGACGTCTTCGGCAGTGAAACGGTTTCCCTCCAGGGCAACGGTTTCAATGTCCAGCGCATACAGCGTGAACACATAATGGTGCACGATTGAATCATTGAATGGCGGGCATGGGCCGTCATAGCCGTAGTAATCGCCTTTCATGTCATGGTCGTTGGCAAACCATGCCGTGTAGTCATTAATGGCCTGACGCGTATTGTTGGGCGCCATCGGGCCATTCTTGCCTTTGGGCGTCACATCTTTGGAGTACGCACCTTCTTCAATGGAAGAGGTAGTCGCAGGGATATCAATAAGCGCCCAATGATAAAAAGTGACGCGCGGCAAATCTGCCGGCACTTCACGGTCTTCCTGGTTGACGTCGTCGGGTTTGCTTGGGACATCCGGGTCATGGCAGACAAGGACAAAGGAACGGGTGCCTTCCGGTGCATCTTCCCATGAAAATTGCGGATTCAGATTATCTGACAGCGCGATATGGGCATCGGCATCCTGTTTGCCAAAAGCATAACGAGGATGAATGGCCTGGCCGTTAACAATTGACTGACTGAGTAATTTCATAGATCCCCCAAAACCTGAAGTTGATACACAAACAAAAATTAATTGATGGTAATACGGGCAAATTTGCGCTTGCCTACCTGCACAACATAGGTTCCGGCCCCAAGCTGCAGGGATTTGTCTGAAACACGCTGGCTATCGACACGGACACCGCCCTGTTCAATATTACGTTGTGCTTCAGAGCCTGAACTGGAAAGACCGGACTCTCTTAATACTTTAACAATACCCAAAGGCCCGCCTGGCAACTGGATTTCAGGCATGTCGTCCGGGATGGCGCCATCACGGAAACGGGCTTCAAAATTGGCAAGCGCTTCTTCTGCCGCCTTGGCCGAATGGAAACGGGTAATGATTTCCTGGGCCAGCATGACCTTGATGTCACGCGGATTACGGCCCTCTTCGGTTTGTTTTTTAAGTGCGGCGATGTCATCCAGTGACAGGAACGACAGCAGCTCGTAGTAACTCCACATGAGGGTGTCGGAAATGGACATGAGCTTGCCAAACATGGAGTCGGGCGCTTCGGTAATGCCAATATAATTGTTTTTGGATTTGGACATTTTTTCTACGCCATCCAGCCCAACCAGCAAAGGCATGGTTAAGATGCATTGCGGTTCCTGGCCATATTCTTTTTGCAGTTCACGCCCTACCAGCAGGTTGAATTTTTGGTCAGTCCCGCCCAGTTCAAGGTCAGATTTCAAGGCAACCGAATCATAGCCCTGCAGCAATGGATATAAAAATTCATGAACCGCAATAGGTATGCCACCCTTGAAGCGCTTGGTGAAATCGTCGCGTTCCATCATGCGGGCAACCGTATAGCGGGAAGCCAGCTGGATAATGCCACTGGCACCTAAAGGCTCACACCAGTCTGCGTTGTAGCGGATTTCGGTACGGGCCGGATCCAGCACCATGCTGGCCTGTTCATAATAGGTTTTTGCATTTTCTTCGACCTGCTCTTTGGTTAAGGGCGGGCGGGTGGCATTGCGGCCACTTGGGTCGCCAATCATGGAAGTGAAGTTGCCAATTAGAAAAATGACATTATGGCCCATGTCTTGCAGCTGGCGCATTTTGTTCAATACGACGGTATGGCCCAGATGGATGTCAGGGGCGGTGGGATCAAGGCCCAGCTTGATACGCAACGGCGTATTGGTGTCGCGGCTTTTCTGCAGCTTTCTGGCAAACTCTGATTCAACCAGCAATTCATCGCAACCGCGCAGCACGGTGCGCATATCATTTTGAACTTCGGCTGAAACAGGAGACTCGGGAGATGACATAAAACTTTATCCAATGCAAAACATAACCATCCATAACATGGAATTTATTCAGGATGATTGAAATAGACTGTTATTATCGCTTTTTTCCTGCGATTCAGTGCTAAATTATACCTTTTTCTTTAAATCTAATTGCATATGCCCCCAGTACAAGACACGCAGTTTTTCATTGGTCTTATGTCCGGTACCAGTACCGATGGCGCTGACGGTGTCATTGCCGCTTTTTCAGCAAATAAAAAACGGCCCGAAGTGTTGGCCCAGGCCAGCCTGCCCATGCCGCCCGCATTGAAAACGCTGTTCCTGGAACTGAATGCAACGGGCCACAATGAACTTGAAAAATCCTGCCTGGCCGCCAATGAACTGGCCCATTTATATGCCAGGGTATGCCAGCTGCTGCTAAGCCGTGCCGGACTGGCCCCTGAGCAGGTTACCGCCATTGGCGCCCATGGGCAAACCGTGCGTCACCGTCCCGATCTGGGTTATACGATCCAGCTGAATTCTCCTGCCCTGCTGGCTGAACTTGGCCAGATTGCGGTTGTCAGCGATTTTCGCAGTCGCGATGTGGCCGCAGGCGGACAAGGCGCTCCTCTGGTGCCGGCTTTTCATGAGGCCCTGTTTGGCACACAGAAACCGCTTACCGTCCTGAACCTGGGCGGCATGGCCAATATCAGCATTCTTCACCCGGAAAAAGAAGTGAGCGGTTTTGATACCGGCCCCGCCAATGTATTGATGGACTTATGGTGCAAACAGCATACCGGCCAGGAATTTGACCAAAACGGGCAATGGGGGAAAAGCGGCACCGTTAACGAAGCGTTGCTTCATTTCATGCTAAGCACCGAACCCTGGTTCAGGCAGCCCCCGCCAAAATCAACCGGCCGGGACCTGTTTAACCAACAATGGCTCAACAGCATGCTGTCTGCCTTTGACCACGAAGTTGCCCCACAAGATATACAGGCCACCCTGCGCGCCTTGACAGCGCAGACCATTAGCGATGCCATCCATGCCTACGCCCCCGAAACCCGGGAAGTAATTGCCTGCGGTGGTGGTGCACTTAACAGCCGCCTGCTGCGGGAATTGGCCGAACGGGTGAACTGCCCGGTTAGCAGCTGCGAAGATTATGGTATTGCCTGCCAGTCTATGGAAGCCCTGGCGTTTGCCTGGCTGGCCTGGGCACATTGCCATCGCCACCCTGCCGGCACGCCCTCGGTGAGCGGGGCCCGGCACAAAACCATTCTGGGTGCGTATTACCCGGCCTGATACCGTTGGTTTTAATGGGTTTTGGGTAACTTGCTGCCGGCGGCAAGGATGTTTTCCAGCAACACATTTTCTTTGAACCGGTACAGCCTGGCCGGACGCCCCCGGTGCTGGTTGGTCATTTTATCGGTTTCTTCAAGCAGGTCCTGGTGCTGGATCAGGCGGCGGAAATTCTGCTTGTGCATTTCCACCCCTGCCAGCCCTTCAATGCTTTGCTGCAACTGGAACAGGGTGAATTCCTGCGGCATTAATTCGGAAATAACCGGCCTATATTTGATTTTTGCCCGCAAGCGCGACATGGCCGTTGCCAGCACCCTGCGGTGATCCCGCTGCATGGACAGGCCAATTTCGTTCTTGCTTAAACCAATATCCCTGAAATGCGGCGCCTCTGGAATGAGGCCTACTTCATATAACAGCTCATAGCGCAGCAACACGTGTTCTTCAACCCAGCCAAACTCCCCCCAGCCCCAGCAAATATCAACACGACGCTGCCGGTTATTACGGATAGCCGGGTCACTTTCCTGCTGGATCCAGGCCTGCAATTGCGGACGAATTTTCTGTTCAACCCAATCTGCCTGCCCCTGGCGGTAATCTTCCCATGGAAAATAGCAATACCAGTCACGCCAGCCGGCATGCTCTTGGAGCAGGTTTTCAGCGGCCTCTTTGGCCAGCCCCAGATAGCTCACATACAGCACCGGATGCCCTGAAAGACGAGTACGGGTAGTATCAACAAAAGTATAAAGCTGCTCTACATAGCCCATAGGCTGGCGGGTTTGGGTTTTGACCCACTGCCGCACCCCTGCCTGCAAAGACTGATGCACCGGTGACAATGCGCCAAAAGGCAGGGACTGTCCGTCCATCACCGTTAAAACACGGGCGGAAAAACGGGTAATGGCAATTAAAACGGCAACCAGCTCGGTCGTACCTTCATTCTGCGAACTGGTGGTTTCTACGGCGGATGCTGACATTATTTTTGACATATTAACGGGAAGAATTGGGCTCCTGAATTGTAGCCTGAAGCACACAAACAGGCAAAACCCTCATTGATTATGCTCATTATGAGCAAAAGCATTTGTACTTAATGCTCAAAACGAGCATAATTAAAAACATCAGAAAATGGAGACCTTCTAATGCCAAACAGCACCCAAAAAATCTTTGAATTTGACCAACCCTTGTTGCAAACGACCATCCTCAACGGCCAATCCTGCCTAGGCAGCTCCCTGCCGGAGTCAGACCGTGAAGCGGTAGGCAAAGCCTGGGCCCAAACGCCCACCCCGCTTTCCAAACAGGAAGAGCAGGCTTATATTGAAGACATCAAGCAGCTTATAAAAAAAGAAAATGCGGTGCTGGTTGCACACTATTATGTTGATCCGGTATTGCAGGATCTGGCCCTGGAAACCAATGGCTGCATTGGCGATTCGCTGGAAATGGCCCGTTTCGGCCGCGACCACGAAGCCTCTACCCTGATTGTGGCCGGCGTGCGCTTTATGGGTGAAACCGCAAAAATGCTCAGCCCCGAAAAGAAAGTGCTCATGCCCTCACTGGATGCCAATTGCTCGCTTGACCTGGGTTGCCCGGCCGATCAATTCAGCGCGTTCTGTGATGCCCATCCCGACCGCACGGTGGTGGTGTACGCCAACACCAGCGCCGAAGTCAAAGCCAGGGCCGATTGGGTGGTGACCTCTTCCATTGCCCTGGAAATTGTGACCTATCTGCACCAGCAGGGCCAGAAAATCATCTGGGGTCCCGACCGCCATCTGGGCCAGTACATCCAGGACAATACCGGGGCCGACATGATTTTATGGCAAGGCTCCTGCCTGGTACACAATGAGTTCAAGTCGGCCGAGCTGGCCAGCCTGAAAGCCGAACACCCCGATGCCATGGTTCTGGTACACCCCGAATCCCCCGCTTCGGTAACGGCACTGGCCGATGTCACCGGCTCCACCAGCAAGCTGATTCAGGCCGCCATTGATTTACCCGCACAGAAATTCATTGTGGCCACCGATGCCGGCATTATGCACGAAATGCAAAAACGCGCGCCAGGCAAGACTTTTATTTCAGCCCCCACTTCCGGCAACAGCGCTACCTGCAAAAGCTGCGCCTTCTGCCCATGGATGGCCATGAACGGGCTGGCCGGCATTAAACAATGCCTGAGCACCGGCTCAGGTGAAATCACGCTTGATGCAGCCCTGGCCAAACGGGCACGTCTGCCCCTTGACCGCATGCTGGCCTTTGCCGAAGCCCATAAAAAATCGGTCCAGGCCAGCGGTGACCTGATCAAAGACATGAAACTGTTTGAAAACATCGGAGCCGCCTGAGATTATATGAGCACCAGCCATCATTTTGATTGCATTGTAATAGGCAGCGGGCTGGCGGGTTTATCGGTCGCCCTGTCCCTGCCCGGCAGTTATCGCACTGCCATTTTAAGCAAAGATGTCCTTATCAATACCGCCAGCGATAAGGCGCAGGGCGGCATTGCTGCCGTATGGGACAAGCTTGATTCGTTCGAGCAGCACATTAACGACACGCTGGTAGCCGGTGCCGGCCTGTGCGATAAAGAGGCGGTTACCCATATTATTGAGAACTCACCCGATGCCATCAAATGGCTGCTTGCGCATTCCGTTGACTTTACCCGCGACGGTTCCGGCCAACAGCTGCACCTTACCCTGGAGGGTGGCCACTCACACCGACGCGTGGCACATGCCGCCGACAAAACCGGGCATGTGATTACGCATACCCTGCAATCCCTGCTCAACAGCCACCCCAATATTCAGGTCTTTGAGCATTATGCCTCTTGCGAGCTGCTTGTTGAAAATACCCACACAGAAACCGCTGAATGTCGGGGTGTAAGCACATTGAACCTGTCATCCGGGGAAATGGAAACCTTTGTTGCCCCGCATATGGTGCTGGCAACCGGTGGCACCGGCCAACTGTTTACCCATACCACCAATCCGGCAGTCGCCACCGGTGATGGCATTGCCATGGCATGGCGTGCGGGTTGCCGGGTGGCCAATCTTGAGTTCATTCAGTTTCACCCCACCGCCCTGGTGACCCCTGATGGCAAAACGTTCCTGATTTCCGAAGCGGTTCGTGGGGAAGGCGGCCTGTTACGCAGGCCCGATGGCAGTCGCTTCATGCCTGAATACGATGAACGGGCAGAGCTGGCGCCACGCGATATTGTGGCCCGTGCCATTGAAGCCGAAATAAAAAAGAGTGCCGGCAATCATGTGCTGCTGGATATTTCCCATATGCCAAAACCGGAAATCGTGCATCACTTTCCCATGATTTACGACACGTGCCTGTCGTATGGTATTGATATCAGCACCACTCCCATCCCGGTCGCTCCGGCAGCACACTATACCTGCGGGGGTGTACTGGTTAACCAGTCAGGCCAAACGGATATCAAGGGGCTTTATTGTGCCGGTGAAACGGCCTATACCGGTTTACATGGCGCCAACCGGCTGGCCAGCAATTCATTGCTGGAATGTATTGTCAGTGGCAGGGATACTGCCGCTTCCATTACAGCACAGCAGCCATGGCAGACACCACCGGCATATGCGAATACGGTTGGCATTAAACCAACGCCACCCGCAGGCCAAACCGATGCCGAACCGGCGCCAACCCTTGAAAATGTCAAAACCCTAATGACACATTATTTTGGCATCGTACGCAACAACCTGGACATGCAAACCGCCCTGGCACAATTGAACCGATGGAAGGTAAGGTTGACAGAAAAACCGCTGTCTGCCGTAGCCTCATTAAGGGATATTGAATTAAGGAACCTGCTGGACGTGGCCAGCCTGATGCTGCAATGCGGCCTGACACGCAAGGAAAGCCGTGGTCTGCATTACAACACCGATTACCCTGAAAAAGCGGAGCGGGCACTCCCTACCGTATTGGCGGGAAAAGCCTGGTATTGATACTGTAGTGGTATGCATTCCCAATAAAAAACGGGTTCACCTATGAGTGTGAACCCGTTTTTAAACATGCCACCTGTTATACAGCAAACATACAATAGGCCGGGAAAACCGGCCCGCAACGCTTAAACGTTGAATGAAGAACCGCAACCACAAGTAGTGGCCGCGTTCGGATTGCGAATCACGAACTGGGAACCTTCAATATCTTCTTTGTAATCGATTTCGGCACCAACCAGGTACTGGAAACTCATTGGGTCTACCAGCAACTGAACGCCGTCTTTATCAATAGAGGTGTCGTCATCATTAATGACTTCGTCGAAGGTAAAGCCGTACTGGAAACCGGAACAACCGCCACCCTGCACAAACACACGCAGTTTAAGATCGGGGTTACCCTCGTCGATTAACAAATCCTTGACTTTAGCCGCAGCCGCATCAGTAAATACCAATGGCACTGGAGGAGCCTGCAAGTCTACTGACTCAATAACGCTACTCATATATTTTTACTCCTGGTGAGATACAGTCACCGTAACAAAAAGGGCAGAAACACCCATAACAGATTCATTTTAACATAAGCCAGACTACGACTTCAGTTTTATGTCCCGGGTCACACGCACTTTCGAGCCTTCCAGCACTTTTATAGTAACGCTTTCCGGCACAAAACCGGCCGGAATAACAAGCAATCCCTGGGAGCGCTCTATTTTCTTGAATTCAAGATTCAAGCTAGCGCTGGCATTGCCCGCTTTCGAGTTACCATTTTTACCATCACTATCGCCATTGGTTTCAGGCTTGAGCACAATCGTTGTTGCCTTGCCATTTGCCTTGCCTTTTGCCTCAAAGTGCAAGCGGCCCTTGAATACGGCCGGTTTGCTTTGCGTTCGGGTTAGTAAAACCTTGAAACGGATCCGCTCCCCTTCCTTGACCGCATCAAACTCCCGGATCGTAACGGCAGTATTGCTTTTTGAGGGCATGAGTGACTCGTAACGCAGCAATTCTTCGGTATTTCTGCTTAAGTCATCTTGCAACTTGGCAACCTGCCGGGTAAATTCCGTGATGGTGCCCTTGTCAATAACCAATTGCGCATGGGCGGCATCCAGTTCAATTTGCAGTTTCTGAACCTGCAGCTCTCTTTCCTGTACCTTATCGGCAAGCAGTTTGACCTGCTCGTTTTCCACCAGCATATGCTCACGCTGCATGAGGCCCTGCGTAACGTAATAACTGCCGGTAGAACCAATTGCAATACCAAGGCCCAGAAGAAAAAGACGTGCTGACATTATGTTAAAACCTTTTTAGGGAAGAATGGCAACTTGATTCAACCCGGTTTGTTCTGGCAAACCAAATAACACATTCATATTCTGCACCGCTTGGCCAGCTGCCCCCTTGACCAGATTATCTTGCACCACCACGACAACCAGCGTATCGCCATTACCCGGGCGATGAAGGGCAATACGCAGCTGATTGGAAGCCCTGACGGAACGGGTTTCCGGCAAGCTACCCGCCGGCATGACATCAATAAAAGCCTCGCTCTGGTAGCGCTGTTCGTACAAAGCCTGAAAATCCGTTTGCAGTGCCTCGGGTTTGATTTTTACATAAATGGTTGAAAGCATGCCACGAATCATGGGCACCAGATGAGGCACAAAAGTCAGGCTCACGGGCTGGCCGGCAATTTTACCCAATTGTTCGGCAATTTCAGGGTGGTGGCGATGACCGGACACACCATAGGCCTTGAAGTTGTCACTGGCCTCGGAGAACAGGCTACCCACTTCGGTTTTA
Source organism: Alcaligenaceae bacterium (assembly GCA_012735395.1). Taxonomy (GTDB): domain Bacteria; phylum Pseudomonadota; class Gammaproteobacteria; order Burkholderiales; family Burkholderiaceae_B; genus Advenella. The sequence continues at coordinate 12,379 of JAAYHN010000032.1, forward strand.
CGCCCTGCCCCTGACACCCCGGATTTACAGTCGGCAATGATATTGTCCAGACTGATGAGCCCTTTTTCCAGCAAGGGTGTCAGACCCAGAATAACGGTAGTGGGATAACAACCCGGATTCCCGACCACCTGGGCCTGGGTAATTTTTTCCCGGTTCAATTCAACCAAGCCATAAACACTGTCTTTTAAAATATCGGGACAGGCATGCGGCATCTTGTACCATTTTTCAAAGACAGCCGTATCCTGCAAACGGAAATCGGCCGCCAGGTCAATCACTTTCACACCGGCAAACAGCAACGCTTCTGCCTGCGCCATGGCGACACCATGCGGGGTGGCAAAGAAAACAACGTCGCATTCATCGAGCGCCGCATTTTCAGGGGCCGAAAAGGCCAAATCAACATGTTTGCGCAAACTGGGAAACATTTCCGCCACCGGCATGCCTTCTTCTTTTCGCGAGGTAATGGCATGAAGTTTTGCATTTGGATGCGCTGATAAAATACGCAGTAATTCCACCCCGGTGTATCCGGTACCACCCACTATACCTACCTTGATCTGGGCTGAAGAAGCTGTCATTGCCTTGTCCTTTGCTGATTAAAGAATTAAACGTTTGTGCTAAACGTTTATTGCACCATATTATGAGATTTTTTACACGCGAATAAGTTCATTTTGCGTGAAATTAAAATTCCGGATTTGCTTCACCGGGTTACAAGCAGCACAGAAAACAAAAAAGACCGCCAAAGCGGTCTTTTTTGATACTGAAAACAGATTAGCGTTTGCTGAACTGTTTGCGACGACGCGCTTTGTGGAAACCGATTTTTTTACGTTCGACTTCACGGGCATCACGAGTCACGAAGCCTGCTTTGGACAGGGCTGATTTCAGTGTTTCGTCGTAGTCGATCAGGGCACGGGTAATACCGTGACGGACCGCACCAGCCTGGCCGCTTTCACCACCGCCATGAACATTGACGTGGAAATCAAAAGCTTCTGTCAGTTCTGTCAGGACCAGAGGTTGACGGACAACCATACGGCCTGTTTCACGAGCGAAGTATTCATCGACAGGTTTACCGTTGACAACGATGTTGCCTGAACCTTTTTTCAGAAAAACACGGGCCACAGAAGTTTTGCGGCGACCTGTTCCATAATTCCAATTACCGATCATGATTTATCCTTAGAAATCCAGCTGTTTAGGCTGCTGGGCAGTGTGAGGATGCTCGGCACCAGCATACACCTTGAGTTTTTCGATCATGGCGTAGCCCAGTGGACCTTTTGGCAACATGCCTTTAACGGCTTTTTCAATTGCACGGCCTGGAAAGCGCTCTTGCAATTTTTTAAAGTTCGTTTCGTAAATACCGCCTGGGTAACCAGAGTGACGATAGTATTTTTTGTCTTCTGTTTTGTTACCGGTAACAACGATATCGGCAGCATTGATAATTACAATGTAATCGCCGGTGTCAACGTGAGGTGTGAACTCGGGCTTATGTTTACCGCGCAAACGGCGTGCAACTTCGCTGGCTACACGACCAAGGACTTTACCTTTTGCATCGATAACATACCAGTCACGTTTGACTTCATGCGGCTTGGCCACAAAGGTCTTCATGATAGTTATTCCTAAATAAAATAATAAAAGGGCCGGCCTCAATAAAATATGACGTGCCGCAACCCGGGTAGACCCTTTACCGAAAAGTACAGAACACATTCAGTACTGTAATTCGAACCCTGCCAGACTGTTATTATCTAAACAAACAACGTTGCCCAACATTAAAAACGCAAGACAAATTCGCTTTCAGCCGTACAGTAAAAGGGTTAGCCCGTAATAGTAGCGCTATTTTAAGGTTTTTTCAACAAAAACAATAAAATAGCGCAGATTTATCAGGCTGCCACCCATACATGTTTTATAAACCGTTGTAATTTTGTATGAGTGACGCCCCTGTCAGGCAACTGCCTGACGGTTATGATTTACGGCTTTGCGCAATGGCATAAGCCAGATAACGGGTATAAGAGCCTTCCACCAGGTTGAACCAGGGTGCCAGATCGTCACGGAAAGCCATGTAGTCATCATGGATTTTCTTGAACATCGGGTCTTTGTCGGAAAACTCTTTATACAGCTGTACGGTTTCCTTGTAACCGGCATCCAGCACCTCTTTGGGGAACTCTTTAAGCACCGCACCACCGGCAATCAGGCGACGCAATGCCGCTGCATTATGCGCATCATATACCGCCAGCATATTGGCAGTTGCATGCATGCATGCCGATTCGATAATGGCCTGATAGTGTTTGGGCAGTTTCTCGAACTCGCCTTTATTCACATAGGCCGATACTTGCGGACCACCTTCCCAGAAGCCGGGATAATAGTAATACTTGGCCACTTTATTGAAGCCCAGTTTTTCATCGTCGTAAGGGCCAACGAACTCAACCGCGTCAAGTGTGCCTTTTTCAAGTGACGGGTAAATGTCACCACCGGCAATTTGCTGGGGAATCACGCCCATGCGTGACAGGACCTCACCGGCAAAACCCGAGGTACGCATTTTCAGGCCTTTCAGGTCTTCGAGGCTGTTGATTTCCTTGCGATACCAGCCGCCCATTTGCACACCGGTATTGCCCAGCGGAAAGTTGACGATATTGATGGGGTCAAACAGCTCACGCAACAGTTTCTTACCGTTGCCTTCGAGGATCCAGGCCATCATTTGACGTGCGGTCAAGCCGAAAGGCACTGCCGTGTCAAAGCAATATGCCGGACTTTTACCGAAGTAGTAATAACCACAAGTATGGCCAGACTGGACCGTTCCATTGGAAACGGCATCCATGACTTGCAGGGCAGGTACGATTTCCCCGGCGGGGAAAACATCAATAATGAACTTGCCGCCCGACGCCTCTTTCACGTAGTTGGCAAATTTTTCGGATGTGCCGAACAGGGCGGGCAAACTGCGCGGAAAGCTTGAGGCCATGCGCCATTTAATTTCAGGGTTGTCTTGCGCGACAGCGGGTGCACCCACCACAGCGGTACCTGCCACCACCCCCATACCGGCTTTTTTCAAAAACGAGCGACGTTCCATATTTTTATTACTCCAGAATTATGCTTATCTTTTAAAATGTTTTATACATCAAATAGTAACCCAGGATATGCCAGTTTCGCAGCATACCCGGCCTAGTGATTTCCCCTAATCAATCGCTTAACTGCCAGCGACCGCCATACTTTCAATCAGGATGGAACCTGATGTTTTGGCGCCACGGGTCATTTGGTCATTACCCACCGCCACGATTTGCATGAACATGTCTTTCAGGTTGCCGGCAATGGTAATTTCCTGGACCGCATGCTGGATCTGACCGTTTTCAACCCAATAACCGAATGCACCACGGGAATAATCGCCCGTTACATAGTTAACACCCTGTCCGATCAATTCTGTCACGAGCAAGCCCGTACCCATTTTTTTCAGCATGGCATCCAGATTGTCTTTGGCATCGGTTTGCCTGGAGGTAAGCACCAGGTTATGTGAGCCGCCGGCATTCCCGGTGGTTTGCATGCCCAGTTTACGGGCCGTGTAGCTGGACAGTAAATACCCCTGCAACACCCCGCCCTGCACCAATTCGCGGGCATGGGTTTGTACGCCCTCGTCATCAAAGGCCGAACTGCCCATTGCCCCCGGAATGTAAGGGTCTTCGTAAATATCAATGTGATCGGCCATCACCGGCTTACCCAGGGAATCCAACAGGAAACTGGACTGGCGATACAGGGCGCCCCCGCTAATGGCCTGGGTTAATGAACCAATCAGGCCCAACGCAAGCGGAGCCTCGAACAGAACCGGATATTTGCCCGTGGGTATTTTGCGGGCAGACAAACGCGACAAGGCGCGCTGTGCGGCATATACCCCCACATCATGCCCTTTGGCCAGCCTTTCGGGGTAACGGTTTGCCGTATACCAGTAATCACGCTGCATGTTGTCGCCTTTTCCGGCAATAGCGGCTACCGACAAACCGTGGCGGGAATAGGGATACCCCCCCATAAACCCCAGCGAATTGGCAAATACAAAACGCCCTTCACTGACATCGACACTGGCTCCTTCGGAATTGGTAATTTCCTTGCTATAGCCCAACGCCCCCTGTTCTGCCTCGATAGCCAGCTTAACCGCTTCATCGGCTGAAATATTCCAGGCCTTATGCAACTTGAGATCAGGCAGTTCACTCGCCAGCAAGCCGGCTTCGGGCAGACCGGCCGCCGGATCTGCCGCAGTGTATTTGGCAATATTCCAGGCTGCCTCTACCGTTTCACCAATGGCTTTGGGTGACAGGTCGGAAGTAGAGGCGGAGCCCCTGCTTTGCCCGGCAAAAACAGTCACACCCAATGAGCGGTCATTCGTTTGCTCTACCGTTTCAACACTGCCTTTGCGTACCGATACGGCCAGACCGCTGGATTCGGAAACTTCGGCAGCGGCACTGCTTGCCCCCAGTTTACCGGCATGTTTCAGTGCCAGCTGGACCAGCTCTTCAAAATTGGATGGATTTTTTTGATTCATAAATAAAAATATAAGAGGTTGTTCTGTTCGTTATGACTGCAATCGTATAGACGGTTATGATATCCAAATATTAACTATTTTTCGATTTAATTTATGCATACCGACCAAACGGATCAGGACGATAACGATTTTTATGACCGCCCCAGCAAGTCTCAGGTAAAAAGAGAGCTGCATGCCATTCTGGATCTGGGCAAACAGGTCATTGAGCTTCCCTATGATAAGGTCAAACAGCTGCCGCTGGACGAAAAACTGCTGGATGCCATTAAAACAGCCCAGAGAATTTCCGGCCGGGAGGGCAAACGCCGCCAGATTCATTATGTTGGCAAGCTCATGCGCGACGCCGACACGGAAGCCATTCGCAAACAGATTGATATCTGGGAAAACGGTTCAAAAGAAACCACTGCCCAGATGCACCGCCTGGAAACCCTACGTGACCGCCTGATTGCCAATGATGAGGAATTAACCCGGCTGCTTGCCGAATACCCGCAGGTGGATGCCCAGCAACTCAGGGCCCAGATTCGCGGCGCCCGCAAGGAACAGGCCCATAACGATACGCTGTCCGAAGGCCAGGAGCCCCAGAAAAAACATTACCGTGCCCTGTTTCAGGCCCTTAAATCTTTTCTAACAACCCAGGATTAAACACAACATGTCAGACCAAGCACTACTGGATTGCGTTGAAATCAATACCAGCAACAACATTACCCATAGCATTATCTGGATGCACGGCCTGGGCGCTGATGCCAATGATTTTGTACCGATTGTGCCTGAACTCAGGCTACCCGAATCAAGCGGCATCCGTTTTGTTTTCCCCAATGCACCAGTACGCCCCGTCACGCTTAATAATGGCATGAGCATGCGTGCCTGGTTCGATATCATTTCCCTTGACCGCGTGAATGGGCCTGAAGACGAAGCCGGCTTGCGTCAGGCACAGCAGCAAATCGAAGACCTGATTACCCGTGAAAACGAACGCGGCATTCCAAGCGAAAACATTTTCCTGGCGGGTTTTTCACAAGGTTGTGCAATGGCCCTGCTCACCGGCTTGCGCCACCCCAAAAAACTGGCGGGCTTAATTTGCCTGTCGGGTTTTCTGCCATTACTGGTAAAAACCGAAGCCGAACGCAGCCAGGCAAATATAGATACGCCTATCTTTATGGCTCATGGCACCGAAGACCCGGTTGTGGTACCCGTACGGGCACTCAACAGCAAGGCCAAACTGGAAGAACTGGGGTACAAGAACCTGGAATGGCGTACCTACCCCATGCCCCACTCTGTCTGCCTGGAAGAAATCCATGACATTTCCAGCTTTATCCAGAAAAACATTTAATTAATTTTCCTGGTCCAGTGGCATCCAGACCCGTCTCATTGACGGGTCTTCTTCATCGGGGTCATTACGCATGCCAAGACTGGTCATCAGGCTTAGCATTGGCTTATTACTGGCCAGCACCACCCCTTCAATATACGCCAGCCCCTGCTTGCCTGCGGCCTGGATCAGCTTGTTCATAAGGGTTCGGCCCAGCCCTCTTTTTTGCCAGCCATCGCCCACCACCAGCGCGTATTCAGCACCTACCCCATCGGCATTGCGCAGATAATGCGCCAAACCGATAATCACTTCCTGCGGCAAGCCACGATTGGCCTCATTCGGCACCTGAATGGTAGCCACCAGCGCAAGCTCACGGTGATAATCGACATAGGTATAACGGGCCAGCATTTTGGGCGTCAGCTCCCGCATCATTGACACAAAACGCATGTAGCGGGATTTTTCTGACAGATCACGGATAAATGTTTGCAGGGCATCGGCATCTTCCGGCCGGATGGGACGTAACACCCATTCTTTTTCATCTTCGAAGGTCCTGTATTCGGTCAGGTAATGCGGATAGGGGAAGATGGCCATATGTCCATAACCCGAATCCCGAGGGGAAAGCTCATGTTTTTGATCACAGAGTGTCACCTGCACCTGACGGGCGTGAACCTGCCGGTAGCCCAAAATAACCGGATTGATTTCAAGCTTTTCAATGGCCGGAAACTCACTGACCAGATCAGCCACCAGTTCCAGAATACGCTGCAGTTTTTCAAAGATATGCGGCTCGACATAGGTTTGCAACTCTTGCCGCCACACCCGGCTGCGCTTGATAAGCTGGCCAGCCAGATAGGTGTTTAATGGCGGCAGGTCAATCCCTTTGTCCCGTGCTGAAAAAACGACCTTATGACCTCCTTCCCCAAACCAGATCCATGGCCCGAACACAGGATCACGCTGTACGGAAATCATAATGGCAGGCACATCATCTTCAACGGAAAAACGCTCGTCCTCCTCATCTTCTTCCCAGGATATCCCGACATGAAAACAATTCAGCAAACGGATGGCTTCCTGTGGTTCAAGCTGCTTGCGGTTTTCCGCCAGCGCTTTTGCCAGCAATACCCTGGCCCCGTCAAAATCAGGTTCTGCCGTTTGCAGCAAAGGAATACGGAGCTGTTGTAAAAGCTGCTGGTTATAGAAATAATCGCACAAAGCCATCATGGCGCCCAGCGCCGTTTCCGGCGTACGGAAAGCCGGCATACCCGCCAGATTGAGCAGCTTGCGTAAAGGCCGCATGGTTGCCTCACCCAGAATACTGGTAACGATGGGTTTGGGCGCTTTTTTTGCATAGGCCGCCAATTGTTCCACCACCTGTGGCATATCACACAATTCATCGGGCGCCAGCATTACCATAATGGCATCGACACCGGCATCATCCACCATGACTTTCAGGCTTTCAATCAATTGTTCACCGGTTAAAGGTGCATAGCTGATTACCGGGTTTTTAACAATCGCTCCCTTGCCCAGGACATGTTTCAAATCACGGGCACTTGCCGAAGACAGGGAGGCTTTGGACAAGGCACTGTTAACGCCCATGGCATCCAGTGTTAACGAAGTGGCGGCACGCCCGTTACCGAAAATAACGATACGGCCGCCTTTGGGCCGCCTGGCATAAGAGAGCGCTTTCAGGGCGGCAAAAAGCTCAACGAAATAATCAACCCGTACCGCCCCAGCCCTTCTAAGAGCGGCATCCAGCACTGCATCATTACCCAGCAACTCGGGGCTGGCACGACCTGCCCGCAAAACCAGCACCGGCTTGACACTGGATGCCATCCGAATGGCACTGACCAGTTCCCGCCCGGAACCCAGCTTGTCTATATACAGGGCAATACTGTCCGTGCGCGGGTCTGTAGCCAGATACTCAATGATTTCAGGCAGGTCTATATCAACCGCTTCCCCCAGGGAAATGGCTGCCGACAGCCCCAGATCAACATCATTGGCCCAATCCATAATTGACATCAGCAACATCCTGGACTGCGAAACAACGGCCACCCTGCCCTGATGGGACAGGATGGGATGCTTGCTCAGATTCAGTTTCAAATGCGGGCGCTGCACCCCAAAAGCCCGTGGCCCCAAGAGCATGCAATCATGCCGCCTGGCCCAGTCCAGCATAAACGCCCGCTGCTCTTTGGGATCATTATCGACGGTTCGGGTTGGCAGCAAAATCAGCGCCCTGGGCGGCTTGCGCTCCAGAAATGCCAGAACAGTGACAAGCATGTCGGGATGCACACATATGGCTGCCAGATCTTTTCGTTCTTCACTTTCTATCGACTCTGTGGCAATCATTTGTGCAAATGACGCTGCACTGTCAAACTGGATATAGGTGGTATGACGCACCAGATAGGCTGGCACCGATTCGCTGATTGGCAAAGACACATCAGTAATCACAATTAACGATCTTGGTTCAAAAACAGAAGCCAGGCGATGACGCAGCATATGTCCGCTCACAAAAAAAGATGGGTTAAAATAAAGTCCTTCTGAAGTCTGCCTCAGCATTGTAAACTGACTTGTCCCGTCTTTTAATTACTTAATTGTTTTATCCCTCCATGACCGCTAATACTTCCAATACTGTCAGAACCCGTTTCGCCCCCTCACCTACCGGCTACCTGCACCTGGGCGGTGCCCGCACGGCACTTTTCTCATGGGCTTTTGCCCGTCATCATAAAGGCAGTTTTGTCCTGCGTATCGAAGATACCGACCTTGAACGCTCCACCCCCGAAGCCGTACAGGCCATTCTTGATGGCATGCAATGGCTATCGCTGCAGGCAGATGAAGGTCCCTTCTATCAAATGCAGCGTGCCGACCGCCATAAAGAAGTCATTGCCCAAATGCTTGAAGAAGGAACGGCCTATCACTGCTACAGCACACCCGCAGAGGTTGAGCAAATGCGTGAAGCAGCCAAGGCCAAAGGCCTGAAGCCCAAATACGATGGCACCTGGCGCCCCGAGCCAGGCAAAACATTGCCAGCCATTCCCGAAGGACGCAAACCGGTTGTGCGCTTCAGGAACCCTGCCGAAGGCGCCGTTTCCTGGAATGACATGCTTAAAGGAAATATCACCATTGAGAATGTCGAGCTGGACGACCTGATTATTGCCCGCCCCGATGGCACGCCCACCTATAATTTCTGTGTTGTGGTAGATGACTGGGACATGAACATTACCCATGTCATTCGGGGTGATGACCACATCAATAACACACCTCGCCAGATTAACATCCTGCAGGCATTGGGTGCCCCCATTCCTGAATACGGGCATGTTCCCATGATCCTGGGCCCCGATGGGCAGAAGCTGTCAAAACGCCACGGCGCCGTCAACATCATGGAATACGAAAAACAGGGCTATCTGCCAGAAGCCATGGTGAACTATCTGGCCCGTTTGGGATGGAGCCACGGTGACGATGAAATTTTTTCACGTGAACAGCTGGTTGAATGGTTTGACACCCGCAACCTGTCCAAGTCTGCTGCACAGTGGGATCCTAAAAAACTGAACTGGGTCAATGCCCATTACATCAAGGCACTGGACAGCAAAGAACTGCAGGCCCATGTTTTACCCCGTATCCATGCCCGTGGTGGCAATACGCAGGGGCTTGATATGGAAGCCGTCCTGAACCTTTTCAAAGACCGCGCTGAAACCCTGGAGCAACTGGCCGACAATGCCATGCTGTTCTGCGCACCGTTCCAGCCTGCCACTGAAGAACTGCGTACGCAATTCCTGACTGATGATGCCAAACGCATTTTAGCCGATTTCGCACAAAGCGCCACAGGTCTGGATGCGTGGAATGCCGAATCTATTGACGCCCTGATCAAGGAAATGCTGGACAAGCACGGCATTAAAATGCCGCAACTGGGAATCCCCTTGCGGCTTGCCGTCACCGGACAAAAACAAACGCCTTCCATTGGCGCCGTTCTGGCCATCATTGGCAAAGAAACCGTGATGGCAAGACTGCAGGCAGTCTAGTTTTTACGGTTTGAAAAAACACAAAAACCCGCCTCATTGCTAAAGCCTGACTTAAGGATAAGCTTTATATGATGCGGGTTTTTGTTGGTTTTTCGCCAATGGCTTTTTACAGTTCAAGCAAATTTTTTTCTATATGGGCAATGCCGGTAAACCATAAAAGCAAAAAGGGATACTTAAGCTTTTGTGCATTGAACAATAGTTGAATCCGGTTTATCAATCTACCTTCTACTTCACAAAAAAACCGGTTCCTGTTATTTGCAAAAAACCCATCAAACAAACCTATGACATCGGTGCGAGCCTTTATTTTCAACGTTTTAGACTTGATCATATTTTATTTAAGCCATCGGTTCAAAATACGCAAACCAACCAGGAAAAATTTGCATCCTTAAACAAAAAAACGCTGGAACAGCCTGTTCATACCTTAAATCCCACGACAGAAAACAGCTTCTCACCAAAAAAGTCTTTTCTTTTTTATGCCGGGCAAGCTTCTAACGTCTTAATATTCATCATAAAAATTTTCTTTATCCACTTTTTTTTAACAAGTAATTCGTGCGTTCCCGTGCGGAATGAGTTACCCTTTCGGTTATAACGACGAATAGTATTGTTTTTCGTTATAACCATTTGAGATGTTTCGCACTAAAAAGCGGGGAATATATCAAATGGTGCTACGAAAGGAAATAGAGTTATCCGTTGCCGGATTTATACTTTAACCTTGAATTATATCTGTGCAGATGTATCTTATTTTTCATTATCAGGACCCTCTTTCCAAGGAGTATTGCCATGGCAACAGCAGCCAAAAAAACAGTCAAGAAAGCGGCAGCCAAACCAGCCGCAACAAAAACCGTTGCTAAAAAAGCAAGTGCAACAAAAACCCCAGCCGCTACCAAAGCAGCACCAGCCAAAACAACAGCCGTAAAAAAAAC
>JAAYHN010000323.1 GCA_012735395.1 Alcaligenaceae bacterium
ATAAGGTCACACCGTCCAAAGAAATTTTGCCGGGCAAGCCGCAAACTTATGAAAGTGACCAAACCACCCATTATTCAGTGGTAGATAAAAACGGTAACGCGGTTGCGGTTACCTATACGCTTAACCTCAATTTTGGCAGCGGCATTGTGGCCGGTCAAAGCGGTATTCTGCTGAATAATGAAATGGATGACTTTTCTGCCAAACCGGGTGTGCCCAATGCGTTTGGCTTGATTGGCGGTGATGCCAATGCGGTTGAACCGGCAAAACGGCCCCTGTCTTCCATGACACCCACCCTGGTGCTCAAAGACGGCAAGCCCTGGCTGGTCACCGGCAGTCCGGGTGGGGCACGCATTATCACGACTGTGCTGCAAACCATTCTTAACAGTATCGACTTCGGCATGAACCCGGCCGAGGCGGCGTCAACCCCCCGTTTCCATCATCAGTGGCTGCCCGATGAACTGCGCATAGAGAAAGGTTTTAGCCCTGATACCCTGGCTTTGCTTAAAGAAAAAGGCTATACCGTTGCCCTTAAACCTTCCATGGGGCGTACGCAAACCATCCAGATCCGGGACAATATCCTGTATGGCTATTCTGACCCGCGTAACCCGGATGGCGTGACAATTGGTTATTAAGGGACATCTGCGCAAGTTTTTTTCGGGAGACAAACGGGAAATGTTCGTGCTCCCACGCTCCTGTATGGGAATGCCTGAGTCACAGCCGCATTCCCATCTTGTTTCCCGCGATATAAGCTGTTATTGTTTGTTTTTTCACTCATGCGGCAGGGTTAAATGAAAGGGTCAGGCAAGGCATTAATGGTATCGCTGTTTCTGGTTGCAGGCATGTTGGCCGGTTGTGACCAGGGTTCCACCGTTAATGAGGGCCCCCCCATCGTTCATGGTGAAGTAGACCATTCCGAAGTGGAGCTGGCCCGCGCCAAACAGGCGGAAGCCAAAGCCCGGGCCGATGAAGCCAAGGCACGCAAAGATGAAGCCAAAGCGGTTGCCGACGAAGCCCGTTTACGCCAGAAAGAGGCCCTTAGCAAAGAAAATGAGGCTAAAGCACTGGCTGCCAAAGCCAGGTCCGAAGAGGAATCCGCCCGCCTGAATGCAGAAGCCGCCAAAAGCAGAGCAATAGAATCAGAAAAAAATCTGGAGCTTGCCAAACTCAGAACCGAAGAAGCGCGCCTGAAAACGGAAACGGCCAAGGCCCAGACCGAAGAGGCGGTCGCCCGGGCAGATGAAGCCAAGGCTCGGGCCGAGGAAGCCCGCTTATTGGCTGAAGAGGCACAGGCCAGGGCAGAAACCGCCAGATTGCAGCTTGAAGAGGCTCGTTTGCTGTTGCCGGGAGCCGATACCGATACCGCAGCGCAAGCGGGGGTGTCTTCAATAACGGAAACAATACCCGACACATCCAATCAGCCTGTACTTGAGGCTAAGCCTGAACCGCTTCCTGAACCAGTACAGACACCGGAACAAAATTAGGGAGGGGAGCCCGGGGTAAATCCTGCGCAAGGAAGTAAATACCTTTACCGGTACCGCCACGCATATAGGTGGCGGAAATACGGGTTTGTGAGGGTATAAATTATTTTGGGGTCACTGTTAAAAGGCGATGGAAAGGCCACCGTCAACCGTGAGTACCTGGCCGTTAATATAAGAAGCGGCTGGAGAGGTCAGAAACAAAACCGGGCCAATGATTTCATCGGGTTTGCCCAGGCGTTGCAAGGGGTTGCGTTCCTGGATTTTACGCATGACATCGGGTTCCCTGACCAGGGCTTCATTATGTTCGGTATCAAAAATACCGGGTGCCACGGCATTGCATAAAATACCCTCGCTGCCATACTCAACCGCGATAGAGCGGGTCATGGTATTAAGTGCCTGTTTGGTGATGGGGTAAATGAAATCACCGTTGCGAATAACATGGCCGGCAATGGAGCTGATGGTTACAATCCGGCCATACCTGTTTTTGCGCATTAAGTTAATGGCCGAGCGGGACAGGCTGATATTGGACAGGATATTGGTGTGTACGATATGTTCAATTTCAACCGGTGTCAGGTCTTGCAGGGTTTTACGGATCCGGATGCTGGCATTGTTAATTAAAATATCCAGGCGGCCATATTGTTCTTCTATCTGTTCAAAAGCTTCTTTGCGGGCGTGGTTGTCGGTAATGTCAAAAGACAGCCAGCTGGCTGACAGTCCCATATTATTGAAGGCATGGGCGGTGTCTTTGGCACGCTGTTCGTCACGGGCATGCACAATAACGGTAGCCCCGGCATTGGCCAGCCCATGGGCGATCTGGTAGCCAAGCCCCCTACAGGCACCGGAAACCAGTGCAATTTGTTTGTTTAGAGAGAAAAGTTGGTTGGTGTTGCCTGTTGCATTCATGAATCAGCTCCTTGAACCCGTTACCTTATTGATATATTGGCAAGTAAAAGCCATGCCTGGGAATGATTGTCTCCCGTCAAGTATAGTGGATTGATCCGGTTTGAAACAGAGTGAAAACCTTACTTTCAATCCTGTTTTAGACGTTTTTTTCAGTCAGTTCTGGTATCGTGAAACCAAATAACCCAGGGCAGCCGGCTTGATGTGTGCCGGCCCGTTTCAGGACAATAAACTTATGGCAGACAAAACATTATTTCCCGGCATTCAATATCCCATTATCCAGGCACCCATGGCCGGTGTGGCAACACCCGAACTGGCAGCGGCGGTGTCTAATGCCGGCGCACTTGGCTCAATCGGTCTGGGGGCTTCCAGGCTGGCGCAGGCGCGTCAGCTAATACAGCAGACGCAGGCTTTAACCAGCCAGCCCTTTAATGTGAATCTGTTCTGCCATCAGCGGGTTGCGCAAGACTTTGAACAGGAACAGGTCTGGCTGAATTACCTGAGACCGTTATTTGAAGAGTTTGGGGCCGTGCCACCGTCAGGCTTGACCGAGGTGTACGAAACCTTTATAGATAATGAACCCATGCTTGAGCTGCTGCTTGAGCTTAAGCCGGCGATTGTCAGCTTTCATTTTGGTTTGCCCTCGCATGCCTATCTTCAGGCCCTGAAAAAAGCCGGTATTGTTTTGCTGGCCTGCGCCACAACCCTGGCAGAAGCACGTCAAATAGAAGCGGCTGGTCTTGATGGCATTATTGCCCAGGGTTATGAGGCAGGCGGGCATCGGGGGGTGTTTGCTCCCGAACAGGGCGATGAGTGCCTGGCAACATTGGCATTGGTGCGATTGCTGGTAAAAGAATGCCGTTTGCCGGTCATTGCAGCCGGTGGCATTATGGATGGCCAAGGTATTCGGGCCGTATTGGAACTGGGGGCATGTGCGGCCCAAATGGGAACGGCATTTGTACTGTGTCCCGAGTCATCGGCCAATGCCGCTTACCGGGCCAACCTGAAAAGTGAACGGGCACTGCATACGGCGGTTACCACGGTTATTTCAGGGCGTGCCGCCAGGGGGATGGTCAACCGCATGATAAGCGAGCTGGATACGGCAAGTGCGCCTGCCACACCGGGTTACCCCATGACGTATGATGCCGGCAAGGCCCTGATTGCGGCAGCCAACAAGAAAGGAAACTTTGAATTTGCCGCACAATGGGCCGGGCAGGCCGCCTATCTGGCCCGTGAAATGCCGGCGACACAACTGCTTGAAACGCTGGTGGCGGAAATGCGTTAATTTGACCACCAGGTATCAAAATTGTCCGGAGTTACTTTGGTTTTTGTTGATACGGAAGTTTTATAAAAAAACTGTATTTTTTCTTTATGCTTCTTATCAGAAGCGGTGTTGCATGCCTGCGCCTACTAAAGAGGTTCTGAGTTTTGCTTTTGAATGGGTTACACTATCATTAAACTTCAGACGACCTGTACCCATTGAGGCTACGACATACATCTAGGTTCGTTTGGACAGGCTATGTTCGTAACCAAGGCTGAATATTTGTAGGGTGCCTTTCACGCCATTGAAACCGTTATCATTGTTTTTGGTGTGGCTGCCTTGGTACGATGCCATAACCTTGCCCGCTTCCATGACGGGTAATGTCAAACCAATAGTCCATGCCTGTTGGCGATAGCCGTTGGTTTGCGAGTACAGCAAACCATCAGAACGCATGCCCTGGGTAAAGGGGGTAAACAGGTTGTTTAAACCAATGCTGCTGGCCTCCATCTCAACGTTTGCCCTATTCTGATTGCCTATGGCACCATGCACTTGACCATAACCCAAATCCAGTTTCACGATATCAAAGTCATAAGTACCAAACAGGTTCCATGTATGAACAGTACCTTTGTGTTTTTCAGTCGCTGTCTTGACATTAGTACGAAAGCGGTCATAAGAAACGCCTATTGACAGAGGGCCATTATCGTAGTTGCCGCCAGCGCTGATCCAATTGGAAGCTTGTTTGGTTTCGATTTTATTGGCTCCGCTCCACTCAAATTCCTGTTTGTTGTCATCACCCGAGTAAGCCAGACCAAATTTGAACCCGGAAAAATTCGGACTCATATATTTTATTGCGTTATCCATACGGGTAAAAATGGAACTGCCAAATGCGCCAAAAAGTTGACCTGCCTGAAAGTAGCCGGCACCAAATGGCCCTTTGGGTGCTATCGTTTCAGAACCAATTGTGTATTGGCGCCCCAAGGTTAGCGTACCCCAGCTTTCATTACTTAAGCCCAAATACGCTTGGCGGCCAAACAGGCGTCCACCCATTTGCGATTTGCCATTACTTAAGTCAAAACCGTTTTCCAGTTGGAAAATGGCTTTAGTGCCATTGCCCAGGTCTTCACTGCCTTTCAGGCCCCAACGGCTGCCATTTCTAACCCCGTTGAATTTTTTCATGCCGAAGTCCCGGTTTTCGATTCTGTTAGCGCCTTGAGTTACTTTTTCTTTTTGATAGGCAATACCGCCGTCAAGCAAGCCATAAACGGTGACAGAGCTGTCAGCCTGGAC
>JAAYHN010000324.1 GCA_012735395.1 Alcaligenaceae bacterium
ACCCTGAATACCGCCGGCACCCATTACAATGCGGTGATTGCCTCATTTGCCGGAAAGCAGGGTCTGATTGGCAAGGTTGAGCGTTTCAATGAGCTGTCGGCCAGGGCCAGCCGCAAAATGGTTCCTCCGGAACCGATTCATCCGGATTTCGATGCCAGCCGTTTGGGTGCCGTACTGGAGAGCGGTACGACGCAGCATGAAAAAGAATTATCCGGACTCAATAGCGGTCAATAGCCTGTTTGAAACGCCTGACCCCTTCCGTAATCTTTTCTTCATTACTGGTGGCAAAAGATAACCGAAAAGCGCCTTGATTGGCATGGTCAGCATAAAACCCGGGGCCAGGCACGAACATGACGTTTTCATCAATTGCCAGGGTAAGTAATTTGGCGGCCTCCATGCCTTGCGGCAGGGTGCCCCAGATAAACATGCCGCCTTCCGGTCGAATCAGTTGAAGGGAGCCGTCCAGTTCCCTGTCAAAGGTAGCCAGCATGCACTGGGCGCGTTGCCGGTAGGTCCCGGTGATAAGTTGCAGGTGCTGCTGATAGCGCCCGGTATTCAGGTAACGGGCAGCGACGGCCTGCATGAAGGGGGCCGAACACATGTCATTGACCTGTTTGGCCAGTACGCAGCGACGCAGGATATCAGGGTGGGCAATCATCCAGCCAATGCGCAAGCCCGGGGCGACGGTTTTGGACAGGCTTGATAAATAAATAATCCGGTCTTTGGCTGTGCCTGTTTGTGCCAGTTCCATGAGGGAAGGGATGGTTTCTCCGCTGAAACGCAACGCTCCGTAGGGGTCGTCTTCAATCAGCAGGCAATCGCTTTGCGCCAGCAGTGCCAATAGTTTCTGGCGTTTTTCCAGTGACAGGCAGATGCCGGTCGGATTGGCAAAGGTGGGGACACAGTAAAACAGTTTGGGTTTGT
This sequence comes from Alcaligenaceae bacterium, assembly GCA_012735395.1. Taxonomy (GTDB): domain Bacteria; phylum Pseudomonadota; class Gammaproteobacteria; order Burkholderiales; family Burkholderiaceae_B; genus Advenella. The sequence continues at coordinate 925 of JAAYHN010000324.1, forward strand.
GCCGTTGCAGCGCATGGGACAGTTCATCAAGATTAACGCCGTCTTCATTTACACTGACCGTTACGATATTGGCACCGGCCAGCCGTAGACCCTGGATGGCGGCAGGATAGGCGGGGCGTTCAATCAGGGCGGTGTCACCCGGCTCTATCAGGGCCCTTAACAGCAGGTCATAGCCCTGTTGTGAACCGCTGGTAACAAGAATATCATCGGGCCCGGCCGGGATGCCGCGCCGGGCGGACAGGGTCGCCAATGCCTCCCGTAAGGCAGGCAAGCCTTCGGTGGCGCCATAAGACAGGGTACTGCTTAAGCGGGTGGACTCGGCTTCAATGGACTGTTGCAACCCTTCAATATCAAATAATTCGGGTGCAGGATAACCGCCGGCAAAGGAAATCATGCCAGGCCGGGACAGATATTTGAACAGTTCCCGGATAGGGGAACCTTTGACTTCTTTGAATGGCCCTGCAAAAGCAAAATCAGAAGACATAATCAGACCTTGGTCGTGGGTTATGCAGACGCTTTCTTGCGGGAAAGCGCCTGGTTCAGGGGAGTATTAATTAATCATCACCAAATTTCACGCCTTGCGCAAATGGCAATTCACGGGAATAGTTGATAGTGTTGGTCGCGCGGCGCATATAGCCTTTCCAGGCATCGGAACCGGATTCACGACCCCCCCCGGTTTCTTTTTCGCCACCGAAAGCACCGCCAATTTCAGCGCCCGATGTACCAATATTGACATTGGCAATACCGCAATCTGAGCCTGCGGCAGACATGAAGTGTTCGGCCTCAAGCAGATTGGTGGTGAAAATGGCGGAAGACAGGCCTTGCGGTACATCATTTTGCAAGGCCAGGGCCTCTTCAAAGGTGTCATAGCGCATGATATACAGGATGGGGGCAAAGGTTTCGTGTTGCACGACCTCTGTTTGTGCCGGCATTTCAACAATAGCGGGCTCTACGTAATAGGCATTGGGAAACTGGTCTTGCAGGACACGCTTGCCACCCGTGACAGTGCCGTTTTGTCCGGCTGCTTTTTGCAGGGCCGTTTGCATGGCATCGAAAGCCGCTTTGTCAATTAAGGGACCAACCAAGGTGCCCTCTGCCAGGGGGTTGCCAATAGGCAAGCTGCGATAGGCTTTTTTCAGGCGTTCGGTCAGTTCACTGGCAATGCTGCTGTGCACAATCAGGCGGCGGGTAGTGGTGCAGCGTTGCCCGGCAGTGCCGACGGCACCAAAAACAATGCCCCG
>JAAYHN010000325.1 GCA_012735395.1 Alcaligenaceae bacterium
AGGGATGCCGGTTTACCCAAGCCAGACCCTAACGATACCAGTGCGCCCGTTTATTGGGGCACATTGCTTGAGCCGATTGTTGCTGCTTCTTATACCCAACAAACCGGTCGCAAGGTCCGAAAGGTCAACGCTGTTTTACAGCATCCCGATAAACCCTGGATGCTTGCCAATATTGACCGCGAGGTTGTTGGCGCAAGCGATGTGCAAATTCTGGAGTGTAAAACCGCCGGAGAATTTGGGGCACGTCTTTGGAAAGAAGGGGTACCTGAATACATTCAGCTGCAAGTGCAGCACCAGCTTGCTGTCACTGGAAAGCAGGCAGCAGATGTGGCAGTGCTGTTATGCGGTCAACAGTTGCAGATTTATCGTATTCAAAGGGATGAACCGCTCATTGAAAAGCTGATGACTTTGCAAGCGCATTTCTGGCATTACGTTACACATGACATTCCACCACCAGCGGATGGCACAAGCTCTGCCGCGAATGCCTTGCAATATCTGTACCCTCAGGACACTGGAAAACAGATTGATTTCAGTCTGGACACTCAAATGTCAGCGATCTTTACGGATTTGAAAGAGGTTCGGTTTCAGCTTGATAAATACAAGCTGATGGAAGAAGAACTTAAGCAACAAATCCAGCAATCCATGGGCGATGCCAGTAAAGCCATTTTTGAAACCGGTTCTGTTTCCTGGAAGCGCAGTAAAGACAGTATTGCCTTGGATACCAAAAAATTACTGGCAGACCACCCTGAACTACTGGAGCGGTACAGCATCACCCGACCAGGTAGCCGCCGCTTTCTAATCAGTTGATGAATGCCTGATCCAGCTCTTGCTATCAAACTATACGTTACTACCCCATTCGTGCCGTCTTTCATGACGGCATTTTTATTTTGAGGAAACAAAACATGCGTTATCACAAACTGAAAGCTGGCGTTGAGCCTGGCACCTATGTCATGGAATCCAGCGTGATGACTGAACAGGACATCTTGACGATGGCCAACCAGTTAGCCAAAAGGCGTTTAAGTAAAGGTCGTCGCTTAAGCAATCCCTTGGAGGTCAAGGCTCATTTAATGACGTTATTTCAACACTGCGAGCATGAAATATTCTCTATTCTGCTGCTGGACAACCAGCATAGGATCATTGGTCTTCATGAGTTATTCCAGGGCACCATCAACATGGCCGTGGTGCATCCGCGTGAGGTTGTCAAGCTATCTTTAAAACACAATGCAGCAGCCGTCATTCTGATTCATAACCATCCATCCGGTAATCCTGAGCCCAGTAGCGCCGACATTGCTATTACCAAACAACTCAAGAAAACCCTTGATTTGGTCACGGTCAACGTGATTGATCACATTATTGTCGGTGCTGAGGAATGCACCTCATTGGCCGAAAAGGGATTGATATAAGCACGAGTGATTGAATCTTGTTTTCATATATTTATTTTCTGGCAATGAAGGCATTGCTATCAATTTTTAGGATACTCAAATGATTAAAGGTCTTTCCATTACCCCTCCTGTGCTGGGGCGTATTTCCATTGGTCGTGTGGTAGAACGTAACGGCAAACGATTACCGGACAAAGATGATCAATTTACGATCACCACGCAAATCCAAACCCGCGAAGGATGGATGCTGCACCCCTTGGATGAACACTTACGCAAAAACAGCACCAATGGCAAACTTCGCTCCATCCCGGTTAGCTTGTTATTCAACGACCCTGATTTAAACCTTAGAGCGGAATACTCTTTGTTTGATCGGATTACAGGCCGTCCCATGTGTGTGGGTAACGGCGAGACATGCCGTCGCGTCACCACCGCTGGGATGCAAACATTACCGTGTCCTGGCATTGATGGTTGCGAGATGGCCAAGGGAGGCGCCTGCAAGCCCTATGGGCGCTTGAACGTAAAAATTGGCAGTGATGATGAACTCGGTACGTTTATATTTCGCACCACGGGATATAACAGCATCCGAACACTTGCTGCTCGCTTGCATTACTTTAAGGCTATTTCAGGTGATCTGCTGGCTTGCCTGCCTTTAGAGCTTCGCATCAGAGGGAAAAGCACAACACTATCACGTGGCACGCCCATTTATTACGTGGATTTAACCCTGAGAGAAGGCATGACGCTGGAAGAAGCATTCACCCAAGCTCAGCAAACGCATGCCTACCGTCAATCCCTTTCATTCAACCAACATGCCCTGGATGCTGTTGCACGCGCCAATTTAAGCAATGGCGCATTCGAGGAGGATCCTGATGAAGCCCAGGCCGTTATCGACGAGTTTTATCCGGATGCAGTGGCTAAAAACCAAGACGTTACCCACAAAGTCTCTTTAAACGATAAATTGGAAAAACTATCCACGAAGGCCACCGCTATACTGAATTGATTATTTATTCTCATCCAACTTTTAACTTTTCATGGAGGTCAATCTTGATTAAAAACACCTTGGCCGTAATCGGCCTGGCCGTGCTCACCCATAAAGCTTATCAGCATTATTTGAATTATCAGAAGCTCCTGGCTGAAAACAAATG
>JAAYHN010000326.1 GCA_012735395.1 Alcaligenaceae bacterium
ATTGTTGGGTATATTGAGACGGCTTGCCATCAGGCGGTGGGGTGACGGAAGCTGTCAGCTCCAGGGTTCTGATAACTACATTCAATTTGCCGTAGAATCCCAGTCCACTCTGGCAGGGGGCCAGAAAACCGATGCTGCCGGTGTATAAGCCACGGGCACGGGTTTCATATTGTTCAATGAGTTGCATGCTTCTTTTCTTGGGGGCGCCGGTAATGGAGCCACATGGGAAAAGGGCATTGAACACATCGCCCGCTTTGGTGTCTGGCCGGGCCTGGGCATGAATGGGGGTTGTCATTTGCAAGACGGGGCCAAACTGCGCCACTTTAAATAATTCATCTACCCGCACACCATTTGGAACCGCAATTTTGCTAAGGTCATTCCTAAGCAGGTCAACAATCATGATGTTTTCGGCCCGGTTTTTAGGGTCGGCCCGCAGGGTTTCGGCGCGATGTTCGTTTTGACCGTCATTAAACGCGGGAACCGTGCCTTTCATGGGTTCGGTATGGATGCTGCCATCTTGGCGGATATCCAGAAACAGCTCCGGTGAAAAACATAATGTCCAGTTGTGGCCTTGACTGTGTAGCTGGTTTTGGATTGATTTGCCAGGGGGCAGGCAGGCCAGTACGCCATAAGGCACCGGCTGCTTTGCGCGGATTTTCTGGTAGAGCCTGAAGGCAGAACCATAGGCCTGGAATTGCAATTGGGTGGTGTAGTTGATTTGGTAAATTTCACCGGCCGCAATATCTTCCCTGACTTGTTCTATGGTTTTGATATAGCTGTTTTTATCCTGGGTCAGGGCAAGTTGCATCAGACCGGCGGGTTCTTCGGGGGCGTACTGTTCCTGCAGCCATGTCTGGATGGCAATGTTATTGTTCAGGCTGGTTTTTTTACTGAACCAGAAAATACGCAGTTCATCGTCTTGCTGTTGCTTATCGTTGGCTGCCTGGCTGGATAAGGCAGAAAGCCCCATGATGTTGCTGCCCAGCCCGTAAGGTGCCCATATCACGGAGTGCCATTGCTTTTGCCAGTTTTCTTGCAATAATTCATGCAGCGTATCCAGCGCATTGGCTTTGATTGTGTTGATGTGGACCAAATGCTCGTACAGCGTGCCTTGCCCGGCAACAGCGTCATCAAGGAGAACAAAAAAAGGAGGTTGCATGAAGAATGTACCACGGCCACAAAAGAAGGGATTATATCTTGTGGCCGTGTTTTTAAGTGCAATGGGACGGCAGGTTTATCTTACCGGCAAGCCGTACAGCAGGCCGCCCTGGTTCCATTGGGCATTCAGGCCACGGTTGATTTTGAGCGGGCTGTCCTGGCCCACGTTGCGCTCGAAGCTTTCGCCATAATTACCCACCTGTTTAATGATGTTGTAAGCCCATTTTTCATCAAGCCCCAGGTTCTTGCCAGAGCCGGGCGTCACACCCAGCAGGCGTTGGATATTGGGATTGGTGCTTTTGAGTTCACCTTCTACATTGGCAGATGTCAGGCCCAGTTCTTCGGCATTGATTTGTGACTGCAATGTCCACTTAACGATATTCAGCCATTGGTCGTCACCCTGGCGCACAAAGGGCCCCAGCGGTTCTTTGGAAATGATTTCCGGCAGTACCTGATAATCATCGGGGTTGCTTAAGCGTGAAATCCGGATGGAGGCCAGGCCGGATGCGTCGGTAGTGAAAACATCACAGCGTCCGGCAGCGAAAGCGTTGACAACCTCATTGAACTGGTCAAAGACAACGGGTGTGTATTTGATATTATTGGCACGGGCCCAGTCGGCCATGGTGTTTTCATTGGAAGTGCCGGTTTGCATGCAAACGGTCGCGCCATCCAGTTCTTTGGCGCTGTTCACTTCCAGTTTTTTAGGTACCAGAAAGCCCTGGCCATCGTAAAAGTTAACCCCGACTCCAAGAATGCCCAAGGCGGTATCACGTTGCTGGGTAATGGTGGTATTGCGCGTAAGTACATCAATTTCACCAGACTGCAGGGCGGTAAAGCGTTGCTGTGAATTTAGGGGAACCGCCTTGAATTTGGTGGCATCACCGAAAACGGCAGCGGCAATGGATTTACACAGATCAATATCAAGCCCTTCCCATTCACCTTTGGCATTGGGGGCTGAAAACCCGGCAAAACCCGTGGTGGTGCCACACAGGACTTCACCGCGTTTCTGTACGGTTTCCAGGGTAGAGGCCTGTGCCGCCTGTGCACCGGCAACCAGTGCCAATGCCGCCAGTGAGTATTTCAATGTCTTCATCTTTGGAAATTCCTTTGTTTTGCAATTGAACTGTTAAATGATTAAACCATACCCAATAACGATCTGTTTGGGAACAAATTATTTATCTATTGTTTATGACCTGATTTTATAAGGTTATGGGTTTTGAGATTGATTGCGCGCAGTCTGTCAGTATAAACACGTATTTATGGCCAGCAGTAAAATGACCCGCTTATTGGCCTGGGTGTAATGGCATAGCCTGGCCGTATTTTGAAAGAATATAGGTATGTTGGGGACGTGAGTCGGTGTTTTTGCCCAGCCTGACCGTGCCCGGGGTGACCAGGCCAAGAATATCGGGTTGGGCCTGCAACATGGAAATAACGTCTATGGCAGCGACATTGCCTTCAAGGGCGTAAATGCCGACGGTTGCCGTTTGGCATGAGGCCATTTCATCGGGGATGCCCAATTGCCTGCGATAAGGGGTGGTGTCAGGGACAGAATATATTTCAAGCTGAAAACCATATTTTTGCATGTCTGCCGCCCAGTTTTTGCAACACCCGCAGTTTGGTGCCTGCCATACCGTAACGGGAGGTAATGTTTGGGCAGGTGTTACAATGGGCTGCAATAAGGCTATACCCAAAGCGGTAGCGGGAAGTTTTTCCGATAAAAACAGTATGCAGTTGCGAAGGGGTTTTCTTGGGTTCATAACTGTACTCGCATAAAGTGGTAAGGCATTTATGAAAACCAGTTGCATAACTTCTGCGCTGGGGTGTTAATTGATTTGCATCAAGCGTTATTAAATGTAATGAATGTAATATGTGTGCTCAGTTAATATATTGTTGTAAACGGTAGTGTATATATATTGTTACGGCAAGTGTAGTCTTAATTGTAATGTTATTGTACGCAGCGATGCGTTTTTTTTTGCGTGTAAATATTATGTCAACTAATTCAAGAATAAAGTGCCCTGCATTGCAAAACAAGGTGATGAGTGCAGATGAGGCAGCCAAATTAATTCCTTCCGGCGTTAATGTCGGTATGAGCGGCTTTACCGGTGCGGGTTATCCAAAAGCCATTCCGGTGGCTTTGGCCAAACATATCAAATCGGTTCACGATCAGGGCAAGCCATTTCGTATCAGTGTCTGGACCGGTGCGTCTACCGCACCAGAGCTGGATGGCGTACTGGCCGAGGTTGATGGAATCGAAATGCGGCTTCCATACCAGTCAGACCCAACCTGCCGCGAGAAAATCAACACAGGCAAAATGCACTACATGGACATTCACCTGTCGCATGTTGCCCAGTTTGCCTGGTTTGGTTTTTTTGGAAAGCTGGACGTTGCCGTCATTGAAGTGGCCGGTATTTTAGAAGACGGGCGCCTGATTCCGGCGGCGTCTGTGGGTAACAACAAAACCTGGATCGAGCAGGCCGATAAAGTCATCCTTGAGGTTAATCATCGCTTAAGCGAAAAGCTTGAAGGCATGCACGATATTTATTATGGTACGGCCCTTCCCCCTGATCGCAAGCCCATCAACATGACCGAGCCCGATCAGCGCATCGGTGACCCTTATTTACACTGTCCCCTGGATAAAATCATTGCCGTTGTTGAAACCAATGATTCTGATCGTGTAAACAAATTTACCGAGCCAGATGCAACGTCCAAGCGGATAGCCCAGCATATCCTGAATTTTTTCAGGCAGGAAGTGAAAGCCGGACGTTTGCCCAACAACCTGCTGCCCCTGCAGTCGGGCGTGGGTAATATTGCCAATGCGGTTATGGCAGGCCTGAACGAGGGTGAATTTGAAAACCTGAAAGCATTTACCGAAGTGATCCAGGACGGCATGCTGGACATGATCAAGTCCGGCAAACTGGTTAGTGTTTCCGCAACATCGCTGTCATTAAGCCCCGATGGCATTGACGAGTTGAATGAAAACATTGATTTTTACCGTGAACGCATTATTCTGCGTACCCAGGAAATCAGTAACCACCCTGAAATCGTGCGTCGTTTGGGTATTATTGCCATTAACGGCATGATCGAAGCCGATATCTACGGTAACGTCAATTCAACCCATATCATGGGTAGCAGCATTATGAACGGGATTGGCGGTTCGGGTGACTTCGCCCGTAACGGTTATATGTCCTTTTTCGTGACACCGTCCACCGCTAAAAACGGTGCCATTTCCGCTATTGTGCCTATGGTTTCACACGTAGACCACACCGAGCACGATGTGCAAATCATTGTGACCGAGCAGGGGTTGGCTGATTTACGTGGTTTGTCGCCACGCCAGCGTGCCATTCGTGTGATAGAAAACTGTGCCCATCCCGATTATAAAGAGGCCTTGCTTGATTACTTCAACCGTGCAAGCAACTCGGGGCGTCCGGTGCATACACCGCATATCCTTTCCGAGGCTTTAAGCTGGCATGATCGCTACGAAAAAACCGGTCATATGTAAACCAGTTTCCCTATTAAACGGTTACGGGCCCTGCTGCATACCAGGCAATATGCAGCAGGGCCCGTTTTTTGTTTTTATTTTATGGCATGTCCAGGCGGGTGCCATAAGAGAAAACCCGGGTAAATTGATAATGCAGATCAATTACACTTTTCAGGTGCTGTGCTAGTATCCTATTGCATATAGACAGTATTATGTTGCTTCAAATTTATAATTTGATTCTCTATTCACATACAGGCGAGGACTTATGAAAAAAACACGGGTTATGGCATCTTTGGGCTTCTCTCTGGTATTGGCGTCAGGCGTGTATGCACAACATGGCCATGATCATGGTCACGCACATGGGCATGCGGCAAGCACACCAGCCTCTACAGAAAAGGGAAGCAACAATGTCTCAATTGAAAAATGCTGGATACGCCTGATGCCGTACGTTACCCCTTCGGGTGGTTTTTTCGAGTTTGAAAATAAAGATGCGTCTCAGGTGGCTGTTTTGAAAGGCATCGAAACCGATGCCTTCGGGCAAACCATGTTGCACCGTTCTTATACGAAAGATGGGCAGGCCGGTATGGAAATGGTTCATGATGTGGTGGTGAAGCCGGCAGAAAAAGTGCATTTCAAACCGGGCGATTATCACGCCATGCTTGAACAACCCGTTGCCGGCCTGAAAGTTGGAGATCAAATCAAGGTTGATTTTATTTTGGGAACGGGCGATAAAATTCCGGTTAGCTGTGTCTTGAAATCGGTGAACGCCCTTGCATTTGAAGATAAATAATTTTCACCAATAAAGCTTGAAAAGCCTATGAGTTATAGCCTGGCACACATCGTGCATTTATTCTGCGCCATTGTTTTTGTGGGTGGCGTGTTTTTTGAGGTGATCGTCCTGTCAGCGGTCCATGGCAGCCATGTGTCCAAAGAGGCGCGTCGCGAGATTATGCCCGTGATTGGTCGTCGGGTTAAAAGTTTCATGCCCTGGGTTGTGATCGTGCTGTTTCTTTCGGGCATCTTAATGGCAATGCGTTACGCGGCAGTGTTGGCTGATCCATTTGCGTCATCTTTCAGTTTGCAGTTAAGCCTGAAAATTTTGCTGGCGCTGAGTGTATTTGTGCATTTTATGATTGCTATCGTGAAAATGAGGCGCAATACCATGAACAAGGCATGGTCACGCTATATCCATATCAGCGTTTTCATGCATATGGTTTTTATTGTCTTCCTGGCCAAAAGCATGTTTTATTTTGGCTAGGAAGGCAGCGTGGCGCAAGACAGTGACAGTGTTTATGATCAGTCGCATGACCCTCCGCCAGACTGCTGGCTTAATGGCGAGTTAACGGGTCAACAACAAGCCTGTTTACATCCGGGCATGGTGCTTATGCGGCAGTATGTCTGATGTGCTCTAAAACAATCCGGTTAAACTCATGTGGCAGGGATAAATTCATGCCATGTGATGCCGGGGTAAGCGTATGTCTGTAAACTTGAGGCAAGGTATATTCAAGACGGGACATAATGTCGGGGAAAGGGTCGGGGCTGTCGGAGCCGCCTAAAAGACAGACAGGCAGGTTCAGGCTGGCAAAACGACTGGTATCAAAATAAAAAGCGGGCTCATCCGTTTGTAATAACAGTGTTTGCGCGTTGTTGCGCACCATTTCCTTAAACCACCTTACCATGCGTTTCCAGGTGCCTTCACCGCTAACGGCATCAATAAACAAGGCTACGCCTTTATCTATTTCACCTTCCTGTATGGCCAGCAGTGCTTCATGCTTGAAATTGGCCTGGCTGGTTTGCTGCCGGGTCCTGATACCCGGGTCTGCCAGAATCAATGAACTGACTTTATGTGCATGTTCCATTGCAAGTTCAATGGCAACAGAGCCCCCCCGGGAGTGACCCAGAATATGGGCAGAATCAATTTCCAGCGCATCCAGCAGGGTATGGATATCACGGGCATGCTGGTAGATGGAGAACTCACTGTGGTTATTGCCTGTTTGGGGCCAGTAATGGGGCAGGCTGGGCACAATGATCCGGCAGTGTTGTGCCAGCTCTGCGGTTTGCCAGCGCCAGTACCTAAGGTCGCACAGGGAGCCGTGAATCAATACCAGTGGTGTTCCGGTCCCTTCATCCTGGTAGTGAAAAAGGGTATTTCCAGCCTGAAGGGTTTTGATAGGGAAAGAGGGAGTCATTATTTGGTGAGGAGCCGGGAGAAATAAAAACAAGAGGCACCAGCTTCACATTAAGTGAAGATTCTGGTGCCATATTTTTTAAGCCAGGAAAATTACCGGAACAGCTCCAGGCGCTGTTGGGCGGTGTCTGAGGCAGGCGTGTCGGGGTATTGGTGAACAATGCTTTCAAGCGTTGCTTTTGCCCCGGCAATATTATTCAATTCTACCTGGCTGCCAGCAATAACCAGCATGGCATCACCGGCTTTCGGATCAGATGGATAGGCGCTGACCATTGACTGCAGGCCTTGTATTGCACCCCGGAAATCTTTGCTGGCATAGCGGCTGCTGCCTTCGTAAAAACGGGCGCTGGGTGTCAGTGGGCTATTTGGGTAAGCGGCAGCGAAATTGCCCAGGGCAACGCTGGCTTGCGAATAATTACCTTGACGGAAAAGGTCAAGTGCCTGGTCGTAAGTACGCTGTTCGGTAGGGTCACCTACCTGGGGCGTAGGTTCAAAACCGGCCTCGCTACGGGCATTTTGTGCGGAAATCATTGAGCTGTTATTGATTTTTTCAATTTCTCCACGCAATTGGGTAATCTGGCTTTGAAGGCTTTGTATTTTATTGGACAGTTCAAGCCTGGCCTGGGCACTTTGTCTTAGCTGGGCACGCAGATCAAGAATCGCACGACGGGCATCTTCATCTTCAAATGCATAGGCATTATGGCTTAGGATGCTGCAAAAAAAAGCGGAGGTGAACAGTAAAAGTGTGTGTTTTTTCTTCAGGATCATGGTTACTCCAGTAAAACAACAACGCCGCACGGATTTTGTCGTGCGGCGTATAGCGAATGCAATTAGCCGAATGTAGGATTAACGGATGTAGTTAATGTCAGCACGACGGTTTTCTGCATGGGCTTCTTCAGTATTGCCAGATGCTTTGGGGCGTTCTTTACCAAAACTGACGGCTTCAATTTGGTTAACACCGACACCTTGCTGTACTAACTGGTTGCCAACGGCAACTGAACGGCGCTGACCCAGGGCCAGGTTGTATTCAGAGCTGCCACGTGCATCGGTATTGCCTTCAATACGGATGCGTTGTTGTGAGTTGGCTGCCAGATATTGAGCGTGCATTTGAACTAAAGGCTGATATTGCTGTTCTACAACATAGCTGTCAAAAGCGAAATACACAGAACGTTGTTGAGCCAGAGGGCTGTTAGGGTTGAATGGATCCATAACGCCTGAAGCAGATGAGTCACCTGCACCAGTGCTGCCGTCTAATGGAGTTGAGCTACATGCAGCCAATGATGCTGCGATGGTTGCGATAGCCAAAGTTTTCGCGATGCGAGAACCCATAATATTTCCTTTATAAATATACACAATTAATCAGTAAACGGGCCCCAAGCAGCGCTTGATACGTTACCGACTGAAGGGATACTTGCTTGGAAAGAACCGTCAGTGTTAACAATGCTTAAGCCTCCGCTTGAAACATATAGTATTTGCATCCCGTTAGGTGCAAAACTTGGAGAAAGGTCATTTGGCCCAGAAGTAAGCGTTTGGTCTGAACCGGTTCCAAGGCCTTGAAGGGCGATAGAATACGAACCTCCTCTTAGACTAGAATATACCAGTTTTGCGCCATCTGGTGAAATTTTTCCAGAGACGTTTTGTGCGCCGTTAAAGGTAATCCGGCTGGCGCCACCACCGCCAAGACCAGAGCGGTAAATTTGGGCGCTGCCGCCACGGTCACTGGTAAAGACGATACCGCTTCCGTTTGGAAAGAAAAACGGCTCGGTATCAATCTCGGGAGAGTTGGTGATTTTCTGGGCACTGGTGCCGCCAGAAGCATTGATTAAGTAAATGTTTGACAGGGCATCACGACTTAGCGCAACAGCAAGCTGGCTGCCATTTGGCGACCAGGCCGGGGCACTGTTGTTACCCTTGAAATTGGCGACTGCCTGACGTGCGCCGCTTGCCAGTGTTTGCACATAAACTACCGGTTTTCCGGTTTCAAAACTGACATAAGCCAGTTTGGAACCGTCAGGAGACCAGGCGGGTGAAATGATGGAGCTGGACGAGCTGGCAACCACTTTTCTGTTCTCGCCATCGGCATCGGCAACCACTAATTGGTTGGCGGTAGCATAGGCTACCCGTGTTGCAAAAATGCCACGAACACCGGTCATTTTCTCATAGATGGCATCTGCTATTTTATGAGCCTGGCGGCGCATTTGGGGTTCTATAATATTTTTGGCATCTAAAGGCGCTCTTTGGGCGGAGTCTGCCAATTGATAGTTTATGTTGGGGCCACTTACTGAACCATAGGCAACGGTTGTTGCACCCAGGGCAGAGATGGCTGCCCAGTTGGGGGTGCCGTTTGAGTCAATGGTAAGGGCTTCGGTACGGGTAACCTCAAATTGACCCGAGCGGATAAGGTCTGCGCTAATGATATTGGCAATTTCTTTGCCGTTCTGGCCCGCAAAGTCGGCAATGATAATCGGAAACTTATTGGAAGTGCCTGATCCCTGCAGGGCGACCTGGACCTGGGCTTGTGCAATATTGCCTAACACCAGGGCGCAAACGAGAGTGAAGAACAGAAAAAAATGGCTGGGTATGGAGCGGTGTAAGCCACTTGCTCGCATACTGCGTTTATCAAGGGTTGCAGTCATTGCTGTATCTCCTTAGGTTAGACAAAATAGTAAACATTATCGGGGCGTGTAGGTATAGGTGCCTGTCACATAAGAGGATCCTTTTGGCGGCTTTGGAAACGGATTGCAGGCCATTAATGCTTTTTGTGCGGCAGCGTCAAAGGCGGCATTTCCCGAACGAACGGTTATTCTTGCCGAGGTTGGTTTAAATGAGCTGTTGAAGTCAACCCGGTAGGTGAGTTTCAGTTTTTGGTTACCATTAAAGCGCAAGCGGGGTTGTACACATTGCTGTACCAGTCTGGCATAGGCAGAGTTGCCACCACCACCACCAACCTGGTTTCTTTCACTTGCGCCGCCTTTGATGCCGGCGGTACTGTTTACAGCACCACGCATGGCGGCACGCAAGGCATCACCTTTGGATTCCGCTTTAAGTTTGGCTTCAGCCGCTTTTTTTGCATCGGCTTTTGCTTTGGCCAGAGCCTTGGCTTTTTTATCCGCTGCTTCTTTTGCCTTGGCTTCGGCTAATGCCTTGGCCTTTTTATCGGCTTCTTCCTTGGCTTTGGCCTCGGCTAATGCCTTGGCCTTTTTCTCGGCTTCTTCCTTGGCTTTGGCCTCGGCTAATGCCTTGGCCTTTTTCTCGGCTTCTTCCTTGGCTTTTGCTTCGGCTAACGCTTTGGCTTTTCTTTCAGCTTCTTCTTTGGCTTTTGCCTCTTTGGCTTCGGCCAGTACTTTCTGGCGTGCCGCTTCAAGGGCACGAGTCTGCTCCAGTGCTTTTTCGCGTGCTTCTTTAGCTGCCTTGGCGTCGGCCAGGGCCTGCAGGCGTGCTTTTTCCTGTTGTTCCTGCCGTTTTTTCTCTATGGCAATTTCAGGGTCTTCCTGGGCCTGGGTATTGGTATTGGGTGTTGCACTGGCTTGCTCGGGCGGCGGGGTGTTTTCTGCGACAGGCTCAGCGGGCGCTTCGGCTTCTGCTTCAGCCGGTTCTGCTTCTTCTGTTTCAGCCTCTTCGACGGGCGGGTCTGTGTCTTCTTCTGTTGTCGCGTCTTCCTCGGCCGGTTCCGGTGACTGGGTTTGTGCCGGCGCCTTCAGGACCTGCTCGGTGCCTTCTGTCCATAATTCAAGCTGGATCGGGCCGGTTGGTGCTTCGGCAGAGGCTAACATGCTGACAATAAACGCGATCGCTAACAGGCTATGAAGTGCCAGGGCTCCGATGAGCCCTTTACGGTCATCGGCCTGTTCATAGAATTCGTTAGGATTTTCTGTGTGTTTCATGGAAAATGCGGGTCTCGTCTGGCAGTGTTATTTTGAGGCACTTTCAGGGTTTTGGTTCACTAATAAACCAAGACGGGTTAGCCCATTGGCGCGCAGGGTGTCCATAATGCTCACGACGTTCTCATAGGGAACTTTACCATCTGCGGCAATAATTACGGGCGTATCTTCCTGAACCAGTGCCTTTACTTCATTAAGCAGCTTGTCTTTTTCGATGGTTTGGAATGTATTGCCGGCCTCTCGCAGGCGTATTGAAATTTCACCTGTTTCGGCAATTTCAATTTCAACGGGCGTGGACGGAACGCTGGCTGCCTGGCCTACCGAAGGCAGGTTAATTAAACCGGGTGTAATCATGGGGGCCGTTACCATGAAAATAACCAGTAACACCAGCATGACGTCGATATAGGGTACGACGTTCATTTCGTTTTTCAGGCGGCGGCTGCGTCTGCGGCCATTTCTTGTGGATGCCATAATTTAACGTGCCTGACGTTGAAGAATATTCAGAAACTCATCGATAAAACTGTCGAAACGGCTGGCCAGTTTGTCGATGTCGTTGGAAAAATGGTTGTAGGCGATAACGGCGGGAATGGCGGCAAACAGACCGATGGCGGTGGCAATCAGTGCTTCTGCAATACCCGGGGCAACGGCAGACAGGGTGGCCTGCTGGGCAGTGGAAAGGCCGATGAATGAATGCATGATACCCCAAACGGTGCCCAGCAAACCAATATAAGGGCTGACAGAGCCGGCGGATGCCAGGAAGTTAAGGCGTGAATCAAGGACATCAAGTTCGCGCTGATAAACGGCACGCATGGCACGGTTGGGGCCGTCCATGAGGGCATTGATATCGGTATTGCCGGTACGGCGGGCTTTCATGAATTCGCTCATGCCGGATTCAAAGATACGGGCCAGTGCTCCGTGCTCTTCGCCATTTCGGCTAATGGATTGATGTAATGCCGAGAGGTCGCCACCTTTCCAGAAAGCGTTTTCAAACTCGCGGGTTTGTGCGAGAGTCCGCTTCAGGGTAAG
>JAAYHN010000327.1 GCA_012735395.1 Alcaligenaceae bacterium
ATGCCCAACGTCGCTTCCTGGTAACGCGAGGCCGGACGGTTGTTTTTTAGATAGGGAAGAACCCGTGAAAAGGTTGGGCGTAAAGGTTGAATGTGCCTGGCTTGCAAGTCAATATTCATTTTTCAAGTCTCCTTTTAGTGAAATTTATTTTTTTAAGTTTAAATTTTTAAGTTTGGTTGCCAAGCAAGACCACCGCGTGTGTTTTGCAAAACTGTTGGAAATCTTTTTCTGACAGTACTAATTCCAAGGCCAGTTCTGGCCAGCCAATTGAAAATTCAAACTCGATATAGCCGTTATCCCGGCGGGATAAAATATGTACTGAACGACGTGACAGGTCTTCATGGCTGGCGGGCGCCAGATCAGTAACAGGATTAATACAAGACATATAAGCTCCTTTTCAGGGTGTTTGTTTTACCTAAGCAAATAGCGTGCCAATTTTTAAACTCAAGCATAAATATCGATAAATTTAGGGTTTATACTTAATTTTCAATACCATTTTTACAATGATATTTAGCAAGTTTATAAATAAGAGCTATCGTATCCTATTGAAAAATAGACGGTTTTTTAGTAGTATTGCTTAAATCAGACGTTAAAAATGAGTGGTTTTAATGAAATAATTAAATTTTGTCTGATTAATATTTCATATTGCGGGCATGAAATTATTCCCACATTTGAAATCAAATAATTTAAATTATCGATAATATTGAGACAAACATGACAGGATCACTCCTTTCCATGCCATCAGATGCAGATCTGCGGCGCCTTCTTAAATTTTCAACTAATGACGGCCTTATCTGGCTTGGCGAACAACGTATGCTGTTGCTTCATCTGGCTTCTTTGCAGGCAATCCGCAAAGAAATGATTTCGTCCGTTGGTGTCAGACACGCCCGTAAATTAATGATGCGTGCCGGTTTTACGGCGGGTACACGAGATGCACAGCTGGCACGCCAGGTACGACCCGATGGATCTTTATTTGAAGCCTTTGCGGTTGGCCTTCAATTACATATGCTTGAAGGGGCAGTCAGGGCAAGTTTGAAGCGTTTTGAGGTCAACCTGGCAGAAGGTACTGCGCATATTGTGGTGCGCTGGGATGACAGTTGGGAAGCCCAGGGGTATGACAATAGTGCTGATGAGCCTGTTTGCTGGATGTTGCTGGGGTATGCATCGGGCTATACCAGCCAATTTTTCCAAAGAATCACTCTGTTTCGTGAAACACAATGCCTCGCCTGTGGACATTCTTATTGTGAAATAGAAGGACGTTTTCTTGAGGAGTGGCCCGATGGCGACTTGTTGTTTAAAGATTATGAAGAAGACCCGATACTAGAGCGCCTTGAACAATTACACTCACAAGTGCAGGCACTTCAGGGGAATAATCAGGCACAGGATGAACAAGGTTTCCTGATAGGACGCAGCACTGCTTTTCAGGAAGCCTTCGCTTTGTTGCAACAGGCTGCGCCAACTAATGTCAGTGTCCTGTTAACAGGGGAAACCGGTGTTGGCAAAGAGCTTTTTGCCCGTTCCCTGCACGCCATGAGTCCCCGTGCCGATAAACCGTTTATTGCCATTAATTGTGCTGCTCTGCCTCATGAATTGATTGAAAGTGAGTTGTTTGGTGTAGAAAAAGGTGCGTTTACCAGTGCCATTGCAACCCGTCTTGGTCGTTTTGAACGGGCTGACGGAGGAACGTTAATGTTGGATGAGCTGGGTGAACTGCCTTTATCGGCCCAGGCCAAATTACTTAGGGTATTGCAATCGGGCGAGTTGGAGCGTCTTGGCGGACATTCAACCAAAACGGTAGATGTGCGTATCATAGCAGCGACTAATGTGAATCTTGAGCAAGCTGTTGCCGAGGGACGTTTTCGTAATGACTTACTGTATCGGCTTAATGTTTATCCTATCCGCATTCCCTCGTTACGTGAACGCATTGATGATATAGAACCGCTCGCCAATCACCTGCTACAGCGGTTTAACAAAAAACATGGCAAACAGATAGCCGGATTGAGTGATCTTGCCATAGCTGCCCTGCGTGGCTATGAATGGCCTGGCAATATACGTGAACTTGAAAACTTGATAGAACGGGGTGTGATACTGACGGCTTCAGGTCAATCTATTGAAGCCAATACCCTGTTTCCGGACCTGAAACAGAAGAACCATCAATTTGATAAAATTGATGGTAGTGGCCAGCTATATACACAACATAGCTCTGCAACAGCCTTGATTACCTCTGTACTGGATACGATGAAGCAAACCGGTCTTTCACTTGAAACCCTGGAAAACTGCCTGTTGCATGAAGCGGTCGAGCAGGCTAATGGCAGCATATCCGCTGCAGCACGTAATATCGGTTTAACCCGGGCCCAGTTAAGTTATCGCCTTACCCAGAGACGCTCAAAAACAGGAGAAAATTAATGGTTAAACGTTCATTTCTGAGTTTGGCTGCCATTGAACAAAATGACTGGCCATTTTCAAGCCAAACAAAGACCCGAACGCTGACCGAACGTACTTATACCACTTTACGGATTGATATTATTGAGGGGCGTTTACAACCCGGCAGTAAACTTCGGATCGAATACCTGAGAGAAATTTATCAGGTGGGTGCCGGTACAATTCGTGAAGCACTTACCAGGTTGGTCAGCGACGCGCTGGTTGTGGTTGAAGGGCAGCGTGGATTTCGGGTTGCCCCTATTGCCCTGGAAGACCTTGAGGATATGACCCGGTTACGGGTACAAATTGAAATTGAAGCCCTTCGACTGTCAATGCGTCATGGTGACGGACGCTGGCGTGCGAGGCTGCAACAGGCATTCGAGGTATTAACTGCTTTGGAAAGCACTATTTCCATGGAAAACCGGCGTCAATGGGAAAATGCGAATAGCCATTTTCATGAAGCGCTGTTGGCTGGCCATCAATCCAACTGGACGATGCGTGTCTTGCATTTACTGTCACAACACAGTGAACGCTATCGTTGCTATTCAATCGGTTTGAAAGACCTTAATCGTGATGTGCATGCTGAACATAATGAAATCTACCGTTATGTCATTGAGGGCCAGGAAGCACGTGCGGCACTGGCCCTGGAAGCCCATATTTGGGCCACCCCCCTGCTATTGATTAAAGCTATGCGGGAGGGTCGCCTGGTTTTGCCCAATGCATCGGCAATAGCTTCATCATAAACAGGGTATGCGCTTTTAACGCATATCAAACAACTCCTGGTGGAAGTCATCGGGAGACAGGCCCTTTGCCAGCATGTTTTTTCTTAATGATGTACCAAATCCGGCCGGGCCACAAAACCAGATATCAGCAGATTGCCAGTCGGGCACCAGATCGCATAGCCGGTTTGCATCCAGTTGCGGGTCTTTGCCCGATACGATGACCTGTAATTTAACCCGGGCTTTTTGTGCGAGATCGTGTATTTTTTTTATAAAGTCTTCCTGTGGTGAGCGGGTACTGTAAAACATGTGGATTTCCCTGTCATGGTTTTCAGTAGCCAGTTTTTGCAGGCGTGCAATAAAGGGGGTTACCCCAATACCGCCACCGATCCATATCTGTTTTGGCTGTTTACCCTTAAACATAAATTGCCCATAAGGCCCTTCCACACAGGCCAAATCTCCTGTTTTCAAGGTATCTGGCAGGGTATTTGTGTAGTCACCGATACCTTTGACCATAAAGCTGATATTGCCATCATTCTTCCAGGAAGAAGAGATGGTGAATGGGTGGGCGCCTTCATTTTTATCAAAGGTCACGAAGGCAAACTGGCCGGTTTGATGGCCACGCCATTGATCTTTCAGTTTGATATCAATTTTAAGGACGCGATTATCGGTAAAGTATTCCAGCGTACTGATTTCCCCGATTGCCTTGCGATGCACCCCCACTTTCCTGAACAGGGATACGATGGCGCCCACGGTACCACCCAGCATAAGCAGCAGCATGAACGGGCCTGCGGCATTATCCCAGTAATAAAAAGGTATCAGGATGACAGAGTGGAATACCAGGAACAGGTACACAATGGCCAGCAGGCGGTGTGTCTGGAAAAAATGTTTATAGGGAAATTTTTTAATCAGGGCAATGGAAACCAGTATTACAACCGCATAAAAAGCCCATTCTCCAACCGTTTCGGCCAAACCACGTTGTTCCTGGAAAAGCTGGAAAATTTCACTTTTTGGCCCTGCCCCCTTACCGCTACGGACGGGTGGCGCTATCCAGCCCCAGCCAACCATCCATTTGGGTACTTTTGCCCAAAGCCAGTGAATAATGGAAATGACCAACCCTGTAATACCCAGCCATTTATGAAGGCGATAGCTTTTGTCCAGCCCACCTGTTACGGCTTCCAGAAAAACGGGGCGCAAAGCCAGTATCATGGCAATGCTCATGACACCCATGCCAATAATCCCCGTGTAATTGATTAAAGAAGATCGTACGGCAAAAAATGCATAGCTTTGTGAAAAAACAGGGTCGGCTGTAAGCCATAATAATGTCAGAACCACAAGAATAGTGACATAGGTAATTTTGATTTTTTTCATGATAAATCCTTGGCTTTACCTGTGCATAATGGATGCATAGGTAAAGAATTGATGAAACCAGGGCCTTGCGTTAAAAACGTGTCAGTCAAGACCGGCTGTATGTCTTTCAATATAGGATTTATAGTCGACGGGTTTAATGACAGACATCAACCTTGGGAAGGTTCTTCAGGCTTAATCTGTTTCATTGGGCTTCACTTGATTTCATTTTGACATAATTTGCCAATAGATGGACTTTCCCGGTTATTTTTATGGCCGCATTAAAAAACCCCCTCAGGCGGAAAAGGGGATTCCGCCTGAGGGGGTTATATGCAGGCAAACGGTTTGGTTTGCCTTAAGCCTGGTTCAGCAGGTGCTTACAGAAAACCGGGCTGGCCTTTGGCCGGGTCGGTTTCACGGGCAGCCTGGGCATCTGCCACAGTCATGCCCAATGCTTTGGCAACACCTTCGCCGTAGGCCGGGTCACAGGCATAACAGTTACGGATATGACGGTACTTGATGAAATCAAGGGCGTCACCCATGGCACCTGCCGTGTTGTTGAACAGGGCCTGTTTCTGTTCGTCACTCATTAAATTGAACAGGGCACGGGGCTGGCTGAAGTAATCCGCATCATCCTGGCGGTAATCCCAGAAATCGGCATCACCCGTGATTTTCAATGGTGGCTCTTTGTACTCGGGTTGGGCTTGCCATTGATGGAAGCTGTTTGGCTCGTAGTGTGGCAGGCTGCCGTAGTTACCATCAACACGGCCGATACCGTCACGGTGGTTGGAGTATACCGGGCAACGTGCCTGGTTTACCGGAATTTGCTGGTAGTTGGTACCCAAACGGTAACGCTGTGCATCAGCATAGTTGAACAAACGGGCCTGCAGCATTTTGTCTGGTGACACGCTAATACCGGGAACCAGGTTGCTTGGTGCGAAAGCAGACTGTTCAACATCCATGAAGAAGTTGTCGGGGTTGCGGTTCAGTTCAAATTCGCCAACCTCAATCAGGGGATAGTCACCGTGTGGCCAAACCTTGGTCAGGTCGAAGGGGTGATAAGGCACTTTTTCAGCATCGGCTTCAGGCATGATCTGGACGCACATTGTCCATTTCGGGAAATCGCCGTTTTCAATGGAATTGTACAGGTCACGCTGGTTGCTTTCACGGTCTTTACCAATCACGGCTTCCGCTTCGGCGTCTGTCAGGTTCTGGATGCCCTGTTGGGTACGGAAGTGGAATTTTACCCAGAAACGCTCATTTTGGGCATTGATGAAACTGTATGTGTGGCTGCCAAAACCGTGCATGTGGCGGTATGATTTTGGAATGCCGCGATCAGACATCACGATGGTGACCTGGTGGAAAGATTCTGGCAGCAGGGTCCAGAAATCCCAGTTATAGGTGGCATTGCGCAGGTTGGTACGCGGGTCACGCTTAACGGCCTTGTTCAGGTCGGGGAAGTTACGCGGGTCACGGAAGAAGAACACCGGTGTGTTGTTACCCACCATGTCCCAGTTACCTTCTTCGGTATAGAACTTCAGGGCAAAACCGCGGATGTCACGTTCTGCGTCAGCGGCACCACGTTCACCGGCAACGGTGGTGAAGCGGGCAAACATTTCAGTTTTTTTGCCCACTTCAGAGAAAATTTTTGCACGTGTATATTTTGTAATATCATTGGTAACGGTAAAGGTACCGAAGGCACCAGAGCCTTTGGCATGCATGCGACGCTCTGGAATGACTTCACGGGCAAAATTACCCAGTTTTTCATGTAACCATACATCCTGGGACAGCAAGGGGCCACGTGGACCGGCTGTCAAACTGTTCTGGTTATCGGGTACCGGGGCACCAAAATCGGTTGTCAGGTGAGTGACTGGACATTTTTTTATATCTTGACTCATTGCATTTCTCCATTGGGTGGGTGGGTTCCAAGCTGTAAAAACACTTGATGGTTCAAATATAGCACATATTTATTAAGAGTAAATTTGCAATAATTTATGCCAATAATAGATTTAATAAATCATTAATTATTTTTTAATTTAATAAATCTATTATTGGCATGGCAGATGATTTATTCCGCTCCAGCGTTACGATGAGAATAGTGCCAAAATCTTTTATTATCAACACTTTGATATACTTTCTTGCAAAAGTCACGGCTTCCGGAAACACTTGCCATATACGGTTTCAGGCTTATCCATGATAATAAAGGTTTAAATAAATAACTGGGGTCGCCCGTATGAAAAAAATCCTGCTAACCGCTTTATCTTCTTCCCTGTTGATGGTGGCTTGTACCAACATGCCGGCTAAAACCGATGCGGTTCCCGACATGCACACGGCTGAAATCTCACTGGATTGGGCAGGTACTTATGAAGGTACTTTACCGTGTGCGGATTGCGTTGGTATTAATACCAAACTTGAGCTTTTTCAGGACAAAACCTACAGGCTGGCAGAACTGTACCTGACCAACCGGCCAGGCCAGAAATTGTTTGAAAACAGCGGTAAATTTGAGTTTGATAAAACCAATCCCGCTTTGATCCACCTGGACACCACCCCCGATAAACGTCTCTTTTTTATAGGAGAAGGTTATCTTGAAGTGCGCGACAGGGAAACCGGACAGCCCCTGGACAGCAAGCTGAATTACAAACTCATGAAAAAATAATGTCAGGCCGGTTTGCCGGTTTCTTTTTCAATATTACGAAACTGGTACAGATTCTGGTTTTCCAGTTCGGCCAGCAAACCGTTTATTTTTTCAAGAAAGTGCACATTCTGTTCCAGTTCTTCCTGTTCAAAATGGCTGATTAAATAATTTTGCACGGTTTGGCTCAGGCGGTTGCAATCAACCGCCAGGTCATGACCTTCTTTGGTAAGAAAAACCATGACAGAACGATTGTCCTGTTCTGACCGTTTGCGGGTGATTAATTTGCGTTTATGCAAAACCTGCAGCTGGGTTGAGATGGTGGATTGCGGCAAGGCCATTCTGGCCACCAGATCACCGGTTTTCATTTCACCATTATCCAAGAGCATGACCATCATTCTGGCAGAATAGTGGTTTAAGCCAAAATGACGGAAATGACGGTTGCCAATCTGGAAGAAACGGGCACTGATTAAATGAAAAAGATAGGATAGCCGTGAGTCCAGCTTGTCTGGTGCATTATTATTCATAAAGTCCATAATCACCCAATAAAAATAGGTCTGCTTTGGCGGTAATAGAACCCGGTTTTAACCATTAAAACGTACCGGGGTAAAAACCGCCATCTAAAAGTATATTTTGCCCGGTCAGGTAACCGGCATGGGCGCTGCATAATGACGCGCACATCATGCCGAATTCTTCCGGCTTGCCATAGCGGTGTGCCGGTATGGTTTGCTGGTGCTGCTGGCGGAAACCGTCTACTTGCGTGCCAGCCTGTTGAGCCATGTAATTTAATGTATTGCTTAACCTGTCGGTATCAAAAAAACCGGGCAGCAGGTTGTTAATTGTAACATTGTGTTGGGCGACATCACGGGCCAGGCCTGCCACAAAACCGGTCAGGCCGGCCCTGGCACCATTTGACAGCCCCAATACGGCAATAGGCGCCTTGACCGCACTGGAGGTAATGTTCACAATCCGGCCAAAGCGGTTCTGGATCATCGGGTCCAGGGTCAGCCGTATCAGCTCTATGGCACTTAACATATTATCGTTCAGTGCCTTGGCCCAGTCTTCCAGTGACCATTGCCGGAAATCACCGGGTGGTGGGCCTCCTGCATTGTTCACCAGGATATCCACCTGCCGGCAGGCCTGTAAAGCCCGTTCGCGCCCTTCCGGGGTAGTGACATCGGCAACCACATACTGCACATTACCGGCCGCAATGGCCTGCAGGTTTTCAGCGGCCTGTTGCAACGTGCTTTCAGTGCGAGCCACCAGGGTGACATTAACCCCTTCCTGCACCAGTGCCCGGGCGCAGGCAAACCCCAGCCCTTTGCTGGCACCGCACACCAGCGCCTGTTTTCCTGCGATATTCAAATCCATTTTTATAACTCCCTGCAACTAACGGATGGGTGAAAAAGAAGCGGGCAGCAGGATTTTGCTTTCCTGCGTAATCAGGATGGGAAATATCTTTGCAAGGAATTGCTGCCATTGCGGGTTGGCTGCCAGGGCAGCCCTTCTGGCCATCCTGTCATCAAGACTGTCATAGCCCCATAAATGTACTGTCTGGTTAAGGGTGCCCAATTCGGAAGAAAAATAACCCAGCATATTGCCCAGGGTTTCTTTCTGGATAGCCAAGCCTTCTTTTTCATAAAGCGCCATGAATTGCGGCACGGTGCCCGTTTTGAAAGTATAGGTTCTTTGTTCTATGAACATACGGCCTCTTTTGCTTCAGTGAAATGTTTAACCCATTTATGGTAATGCTGGATGGCGGGCTCATTGCGGCCAATCGTAAAGACCTTGTTGCCTCCGGCAGCCAGCCCTTTCTGGATTTTGTAACCCATCGGGTAATCTTCTTCCTGTACGGCCTGTAAAACCGTGGCACTGAAAGCATCCGATGCGGTTTTTTCTTCTTCCGTGACCGGCTCTTTGGCCACCAGTACGGTTTGCAGGGTACGGGTTGAATCGGGAGTCGGGCCCGGAAACACATGGCTGACAAGACAGTGATCACCCAATACACCGGAAATGGACAGGTTGGGGAAGACAGAGTGAATCTGGCGTAAATGCTGGTCAGGATCCCAGTCCTGTTCCGTTTGTTCTTTCATTTCCGCGAGGGTGCGCCGGGCAAACACAAGACGCTGGTGCGGGCCGTAAGTATCATGCAACATCAAGTTGCCAATGGTGTAACGGCCAACGGTGTTGGCATGCAGGGTGTTATGGTGATAGGCCTCAAGATAGCCGTCCCAGGCCACTTTCCAGCCGGGGCCATCCAGCCAGCGCTGTTCGTGAATATGCCAATTGTTTAATTCAAGGCTGTCCAGCTCTGGCCTGAAATCCGCCAGCCAGTCATCAATATTGAAGGTTTTGCCGGGGGTCAGGCAAACCCAGATCAGGCCGCTTTGTTCGGCACAGGGCAGTTCGGTCAGGGAATGGGTGGCAGGGCTGACATCACCAAAGGTATTGGAGCCATAAATACCCTTTAATTGGCCATCCAGGCCATATTGCCAGGCATGATAGGGACAGACGAAACGTTTGCCCTGCCCTTTTCCTTCCTGGCAAACGGGAGCGCCACGGTGGCGACAGGCATTGATAAAAGCATGTGCCTTGCCGTTTTCATCACGTGACAGCAAAATGGGCTTTTCCATGACGGTCATGGCTTTGTAGCTGCCGGGTTGAGGCAGTTCAATACTTAAGCCCAGTGCCAACGGCAGCTCCATGAAAATGGCCTGTTTTTCCCGGTTGAACCGGTTTACATCGTTATAAAGCGTTACAGGCAGTTCCATCGTACTGGCAGCCTGGTCGGTACCCCTGATGTCCAGGTGCGCCAGGGCTCTTCTGGCCAGCTCCACTTTTTGTTGTCTTGTCTCCATTATTGACTCCTGAGTCGTAAACAAATGCCGTTTACGTATTATGGGTTTTGATAAATTCCTGCCAGCATGACAGCGCTTCCGGGTAATCGGCGGGAAGGCGCTTGTCACCTACCACCAGCCGGTCTTTCCTTTGCAGGATCTGGCCGTATTCACTAATGGGGGTGTAGTAAAGAAAATGAATGCTGCGGTGGGCATATTTCCATTTGCCATCCACCCTTGCATAGTGATCTTCATACTTCATGGCTGCCAGGCTGCCCTCCCCGTCGGGAGAGGTTTCTGCATGGCTTAGCACAATGCCATGGGCTTTATCAGGGTTCTGTTGGTCAAATTCAATAATATGGTCATGGGTCCAGTGATAGGCAGGTCCCCTGATCTTGAACATCCTGATAAACATGGCTTCAATTTCGGCTTTTCCAGTGGCCTGCATCACGCCACTGGGTGAAGTGAATTCGGCATCATCGGTAAACAGCGCCAGCAATGCCGGCATATTATGCTCATCACAGGCCATGGCATAACGGGTGCCCAGTTCTGTAATGGCATTGCGTGATTCCAGCTGGTCAATTCTTCTGATCAGATTTTGAATATCAGTCATTTTTTCTCTTACCGTTAATAGAATTTATTGGGTAACCAAACCACTATTTCAGGGAAAATGGTTATTAATACGATCAATAGCAGCATCATTGCCACAAATGGCAGGGCACCAATACATACCTCGTTAAAGGCACCGCCTTTGCTTCTGATGCCCTGCACCACAAACAGGTTGACACCGATGGGTGGGGTAATCAGGGCGATTTCCATTAAAATGGTAAGCAAAATGCCAAACCAGACCGCGTCATAGCCCAGGGACATCATCAAGGGGAACACCAGTCCGATAGTGGTTAACATCATGGAGAAGGTTTCCATGAACATGCCCAGCAGCAGATAAAAAACCACCAGGATCACCAGGGTTTCCAATGGGCTCAGGTCCAATGTCTGGATAAAAGCGGTAGCAGACTGGATGACCCCCATATAGCCAATGACCACGTTAAGGATCATGGCGGCAAAAATAATCAGCATGATCATGGCGGTGGTTTTGACGGTGTTTTCAAAACAGAGCAGCAGCATGCGGACGGTCAGCTTTTTTTCCCACCAGGCCAGGCCCAGGGCAAAGACCACCCCAAAGGAAGCCGCCTCCGTTGGAGTGGCAATACCGGCATAAATGGAACCGACCACCCCCAGAAAAAGCAGGAACGGGCGGATCAGGTCAAGCAGTACCCGCATTCTCTCGGACCAGGTGCTTGATTCTTTTTTACCCGAATAGGAAGGGTTGATCAGGCAGACAACCACAATCACGGCCGAAAACAATATTGACAGTAAAATGCCTGGCAGAATGCCAGCCAGATACAATTCGGGGATGGAAGTTTGGGTCAGTACACCATAAACAATCAGGATGACCGATGGCGGAATCAGGATACCCAGTGTTCCCCCGGCAGCAATGGAACCCAGGAACAGGGATTCTTTATAACCGCGTTTTTCAATATCAGGGTAAGCCGCAGTACCGATGGTGGCAGCGGTGGCCA
>JAAYHN010000328.1 GCA_012735395.1 Alcaligenaceae bacterium
GGGAACGGCCAGAACCGGATTGACTTCCACCGATTTAACCTGATCCTGTGTTTGTGCCGCAAATACGGACAGGCGTGAGAATTTTTCTGCCAGCGCATCAATATCAACGGCCGGTTTACCCCGGACACCCTGCAAAATAGCCGCACTCTTGATGTTCAATATCAATGCTTTGGCGGTTTCAGGACTGAATGGGCAACGATGCAAGACCACATCTTTCAGCACTTCGACGTGAATACCCCCCAAACCAAACATGGCAACCGGGCCAAAACTGGGGTCATTTTTAACACCCATAATACATTCAACGGCATTATTGATTTGCTTGGCAATCAGTACACCGGTAATGTTGGCTGACGGCATATGATCGGCCGCACGTTGCAATAACAAGCCATAATTTTCATGTACCTCGGCCACACTGTTCACATTCAGGATAACACCGCCAATTTCAGATTTATGCTTGATATCGGGTGACAGGATTTTCATGACAACCGGGAAACCAAACTGTTCTGCCAGACGACCGGCTTGGCCGGCATCATTGGCAACCGCTTCTGGCACACCCTGCAAACCGGCTTCTTCCAGCAAACGTTTTGCCTGCGCCTCATCGGGTGTTGTCTTGAGTGTATCCAGTGTTTTCTTTTCAAATGGCAGCAGGGCATCGGGTTTTTTGAAGGCAGTTCCCAATGTACCCATGGCCTTAATCGCCCTGACGGCACGAACCGGATCTTCAAACACGGCAAAACCGTCTGCCTCATAGCGGGCAATCGTCTCTTTTTCTGCAATAAGCGATAAAGCAAACAAGGCATCGGGATATTTGCCCACCGCCTTGCTCAGTTCAGGACGCAGTTTTGCCTCAATGGACGCAGTACCGGCCGCATGGGCAAAGAAGCCCAGAATAGAGGTGTATTGCCCGGTTTCAAGCATGGTGGAAAGAAACTGGTCGGCCAGTGCAGGCTGGTTGATAACCTGGGCCGTACAATCCACCGGGTTTTTAACCGCGGCAAACGAAAGCGTTTCTTTCAGCTGTTTCTGTGCACCCTCTTCCAGCTCGGGCATGGGCAGATCCATGTCTTCAGCAACATCACTGATTAAAATACCAGCACCACCACTAACGGTAATCACACCCAGTGCATCACGTTCCGGATATACTTTTTTGGTAGCCATATAGGCAATGTCCAGGAACTCATCGGGGCTATAGGCCCGCACGGCCGCATATTCTTTCAGGACCGCATCAAATACGATATCATCACCGGCAATGGAAGCCGTATGGGATTGTGCCGCCACCTGGCCAATCGCACTGCGGCCTGTTTTCATGACGACGACCGGTTTACGGTACTGCTTGGCCAGTTTCAGTGCTTCAGTGAATTTTTCAGGGTCAGACAGACCTTCCAGATACACGCCAATGACCTGGATTTCAGGGTCCCGCACCATATCAATCATGGCTTCCGCCACATTGATATCGGCCTCGTTGCCGGTTGTGACGCAAAGCGGAATACCAATACCACGATTACGTGCCGAGCAGAAAATATGCAGGGCAAAGGCACCCGACTGGCTGGCAATGGCAATTGAGCCAGGCTGTGGCCAATACAGTTCAAAAGCGGAAGAAAAGGTGGAAAACAGGCCCTGACGGTCGTCATAGAACCCCAGTGTATTGGGACCTAACACACGAATGCCATATTTTTTTGCTGTGGCAATCAGCTCATCCTGCATCTGCTTGCCTTCTTCGCCCACTTCGGAAAAACCGGCTGACAAAATAACCGCAAGGCGGGTACCACGCTTGCCTAAATCGGCCAGCATCTGGTTTACCATGCCACTGGCCACGGCAATAATCGCGATATCCGGTGTTTCGGGCAAAGCATCAACATTGGGATACGCTTTCAAACCCTGAATGGTTTCCTGTTTGGGGTTAACGGGGTAAATCCGGCCCTTATAGTTACGCTGGAGCATATAGGAAATGGGTCGGCCCCCAATACGCAAAGGATCATTGGATGCCC
>JAAYHN010000329.1 GCA_012735395.1 Alcaligenaceae bacterium
GCATTAGCGACGACCTGGCGGCCACCCTTTTGCTAAAAGGCCTGACCGCAGAAATGCTGGTAAAACAGGTACACCCCGTTAAACCCGGTGAGCGGGTACTGGTGCATGCTGCGGCCGGTGGCGTGGGGCGTTTGCTATGCCAATGGGCCAGCCACCTGGGGGCGACTGTAATAGGCACGGTTGGCAATGCCCAAAAAGCCGAACTGGCCCGCCAGGCCGGTTGTGCGCACACCATTTTGTACCGTGAAGAAAACTTTGTGGAACGGGTGCAAGACATCACGAATGGCAAAGGCGTGAATGTTGCCTATGACTCGGTGGGTAAAGACACCTTCCAGGGCTCGCTGGACAGCCTGGCTATTTGTGGACACCTGGTTAACTTCGGGCAATCGTCGGGCAGCGTGGCGCCGTTTGAGGTATCTGCCCTGTTTGCCAAATCCAATAGCCTGACACGGCCCAACGTGTTTCACTACACTCGTGAAAGACACATGCTGGACAGCATGGGCAACAACCTGTTCAATGCGCTGGAGCAGGGGGCCATCAAGGCCGAACCCGGCATGGCCTTTGCGCTGGCTGATGCCGTCAAGGCACATGAAATGCTGGAATCCAGGGAAAGAACGGGGGCTTTGCTGCTGAAGCCTTGAGCTGGGGGTTGTTTTATCTCATCCTCACGCTCTGCGTAGGAATGCCTACCACTGCAATCACTCAATGGGACACATCGGTTTCCAGTAACACGCGTATATAACGTACTGTTCATGTATTCGTAATTTTAACTTCGTCTTGTTGGTAAAGTCAGGAATCCCATAATCAATGACCCCAAAAAACCAATACCACCAAAGCTAATAAGTAGAGTGGATAAACTGACGGATCTTAATAGTTCACCGTAATTTAATTGGCCAAAATCCTTGCCACCCCAATCAGACAAAAGCTCAAAGCCCAAGTAAACCCCAATGAGCATAAGCAACACCCCTAAAACACTACCAATTTCCAATATTGGTGTTTTGCGTGCCCAAAAAAGCAATTGATGGTCTTGTAGTAAACCCTCACGAATACCAAACATCCTTACTACTATGCCCAATATAATTGAAAGTAAACCGAGTGTCATTCCGGTTTGAGCATAAAAAAGAGTGTGGATGTCAAAGGTTATATTTCCAATTTTTAAAGGATTTCCTAATAATAGAAAATAAGAAACCGAACTTAGTATAAAAATTATTATTCCGGGGATTAAAAATAACCAGCGAGGGCTAAAAAGCAACATGAAGCGAAGGTGACGCCATCCATCTCGCCAAGGCCTTAAATGTGGCGGACGAGAACGCCCATCTTTTGATAGCGTTGTAGGAACTTCTGCTATTTTCATTCCAAAAAGGTTGGCCTTAATAACCATTTCCGAAGCAAATTCCATGCCTGTCGTTCGTAGGTCCATACGCAAAAAAGCGTTTTTTGTAAAACCACGCAATCCACAATGAAAATCTTTTGCGGGGCACTTAAATAATGCTCGTCCAATAAAAGTAAGAGCAGGATTGCCAATATATCTATTTTTCCAAGGCATGGCTCCAGGTGCAATCCCGCCAAGGAAACGATTGCCCATCACCAAATCATAGCCTTGGTCTAATTTCTGTACAAAAACATCCAGATTGCTGAAATCATATGAGTTATCTGAATCTCCCATAATGATGTACTCTCCTTGAGCGGAGAGGCATCCATAATACAAAGCAGACCCATAACCACGAACGGGTACATCAACCACACGTGCCCCATTTTCTTGTGCTATTTTTTGAGAGCCATCGGTGCTGCCATTATCTGCAATTAAAACCTCTCCATCTATACCGCTCCTGCTTAACCAGTCATTGGCTTTTTTTATGCAAATGCCCAGTGTTTCAGCTTCGTTTAGACAGGGCATTAAAATAGTTAATTTCACGTTACATTCTCCATCGATTTTTTTTGTAACATTAAGCTACGGTTATTATTTTAGTTTTTTTATTGCCGGAAATGCATGTGATAAGCGGTAATTACTTTGTTAAATCACACTGTTTAATCATTTTGGCGGATGTTATCATAGATTCATATATGGCACGGTCGCCCCCTGTGTCAGGATAGTTGTCACCCTCCCATTTCAACTAAAACAGGCGGTAAAGGACACTCATCATGGCCCGTTATTCCCATGAACGTAAACAAGCGGTACTTAATAAATTACTCCCCCCTTAC
>JAAYHN010000330.1 GCA_012735395.1 Alcaligenaceae bacterium
ATTCTTCTTATTCCGCTCCCCGCCAGCAGCCACAGCAGCGTGCACCTCAAAACCAGCGTCCGGCAGCGCCAGCAGCCGGGCCTATGGGCAATATCGACGATATGGATGATGATATCCCGTTTTAAATTTTAGTGTTTTGGATATCTGGTCACAGGCATTTCCACGCAGGAGCGTGGAAACGAGGAACGGCCAATTAAAATGACCATGCGGGCATGTTTCCTGCATGGTCATTTTTAATTGTGATAACTGAGATAGAGCGGGCTATTAATACTCTGTTTGTAGTCGAGGCGGTAGGCAGTCTCCCACGCAGGAATGAAGAAACAGGCCTGGAGCCTCTTAAAGGGCCTGACGGCTGCCCCTTATTTCAATATACTGTCAAACATCAATATCCAATTCATATTTAACGGAAGTACAGCCCTTATGGCTATCAAGAAAACAGAACTATATTCCTCCCTCTGGGCAAGTTGCGACGAATTGCGTGGTGGCATGGATGCCAGCCAGTATAAAGATTATGTATTAACCCTGCTGTTCATGAAATACGTGTCAGATAAATATAAGGGCGACCCTTATGGCATGATTGTGATTCCACAAGGCGCTAGTTTTGATGACATGGTAGCCATTAAAGGCGACAAAGAAATTGGCGACAAAATCAACAAAATTATTAGCGCGCTGGCCGAAGAAAATGACCTGAAAGGCGTGATAGATCTGGCTGACTTCAATGATGAAGACAAGCTTGGCAAGAGCAAGGAAATGGTGGATCGCCTTACCAAACTGATTGGTATTTTTGAAGGCTTGGACCTTTCTGCCAATCGTGCTGATGGTGACGATTTGCTGGGCGATGCCTATGAGTATTTAATGCGTCACTTTGCGACCGAATCGGGTAAATCCAAGGGGCAGTTTTATACCCCTTCGGAAGTGTCCCGTATACTTGCCAAAGTTATTGGTATTAATAGCCAAACCCCGCAAGATGCCACGGTGTATGACCCTACCTGTGGCTCCGGTTCACTATTGTTAAAAGCCAGTGATGAAGCCCCGCGTGGCTTATCCATTTTCGGCCAGGAAATGGATAATGCCACCAGTGCCCTGGCACGCATGAACATGATTTTGCATAATAATGCAACGGCTAAAATCTGGCAGGGCAATACGCTTTCCAGCCCACAATGGAAAGAAGCTAACGGACAACTGAAAACGTTTGATTTTGCGGTTTCAAACCCGCCATTTTCCAATAAAAACTGGACCAGCGGCCTTAATCCGGCAGAAGACGAGTTTGGCCGTTTCAGTTGGGGTATTCCACCCGAAAAAAATGGTGATTACGCCTTTTTATTGCATGTTATTAAAAGCCTGAAAAGCACGGGTAAAGGGGCGGTTATTTTGCCTCATGGTGTACTGTTCCGTGGTAATGCTGAAGCTCATATTCGTGAGAATTTGATCAAACAGGGATACATCAAAGGCATTATTGGCCTGCCAGCCAACCTGTTTTATGGCACTGGCATTCCTGCTTGCGTTATTGTGATTGACAAAGAAAATTGCCAAGGCCGCAAGGGTATTTTTATGGTGGATGCCAGTAAAGGTTTTGTGAAAGATGGCAATAAAAACCGTTTGCGCAGCCAGGATATACATAAAATTGTGGATGCCTTTACCAAACAGCTAACGCTGCCAGGCTACAGCCGTATGGTGTCGTTGGAAGAAATCCATGCCAATGAATATAACCTGAATATTCCCCGCTATATTGACAGCAGCGAAACTGAAGACCTGCATGATTTGAATGCACATTTGCAAGGCGGAATTCCTGATCGGGATATAGAGGCCATGAATCAATACTGGCAGGTTTTTCCGGGTATTCGCAGCAGCCTGTTTGCACCGCTCAGGGCCGGTTATTGCCAAAGCCTGGTAAAAGCGGCAGAAGTAAAAAATGTCATCTTGCAGCATAAAGAATTCCTGGCTTTTTCCACGCAATGCATGCAGCCTTTTTCAGAATGGGCCAATCGTGCCGGGTTAAAAAAAATCCAGCTGGCAGACCAACCCAAACCGCTTATTGAAAAAATCAGCGAAGCCCTGTTGCAAAGCTATGCCCAATCGCCCTTGATTGATAATTATGACGTTTATCAAGTCTTAATGGATTATTGGGCCAATACCATGCAGGATGATGTTTATATGCTGGTGCAGGATGGCTGGGTAGTAGGCAGGCAGTTGCGTGAATTGCTACAAAAAAAGGGTGAAAAACAGAAAGAAACCCATGATTTGCTTATTGATAAAAAGAAATACAAGGCCGACCTGATTCCGCCTGCCTTGATTGTGGCCCGTTATTTTGCCAGTGAACAGGCAAAGGTGGATTCCTTGCAAAGCACCATGGAAGCCGCCACCCAGGAACTGGAAAGCTATGTTGAAGAGAACAGCGGTGAAGAGGGTTTACTGGCAGAAGCCCTGAACGATAAGGACAAAGCCACCAAAGCCACGGTGGCTGCCCGCCTGAAACTGGCTACCGATGCTGATGAAAAAACCGCCCTGGTGCAGGCTTTAAAACTGTTTGATGCGGAAGCCGCTGCTAAAAAAGCCTTGAAAGAAGCCCAGGATGTGCTGGATAGGCAGGTGTTTAAACAATACTCGCAGCTTGATGAGGAAGAAATCAAAACCCTGATTGTGGAAGATAAATGGCAGGCAAGCTTGCAGGAAGCCATCCAGGCTGAAATTGAGCGGGTGACCCAGCAACTGGCCAATCGGGTTAAAGAGCTGGAAGAACGTTATGCCGAACCATTGCCGGTGATTGAAAACACGGTAGAGGAATTAAGTGAAAAGGTGGCGGGCCATTTGAAAGCCATGGGGCTGGAGTGGGCGGAATGAGTCAGCAGTTCAAGGAAGTGAGCCCACCGTATTTGAATGAGGCGGTTGTGGATGCTGTACCTGTAGGGTATAAAAAAACGGAGGTGGGGATTATTCCTGAGGATTGGGATGTAGAGAAGATTGGTAATTTAGTTGCTATTACAACGGGAAATAAGAATACTCAGGATAGGGTTCAGGGCGGTTTGTATCCTTTTTTTGTCAGATCTGAGCAGGTAGAAAGAATTAACTCATTTTCTTTTGATGGTGAGGCAGTATTAACTGCTGGTGATGGCGTTGGTACAGGTAAGGTATTCCATTATATAAATGGTAAATTTGATTTTCACCAAAGAGTTTATTTAATTCACAATTTTGGTAAGAAATTAAATGGATACTATTTTTTTATATTCTTTAGTAATCGTTTTTATGATCGAATAATGTCGATGACAGCAAAATCATCAGTAGATTCTGTTAGAAGAGAGATGATTTCGGAGATGTTAATTGCTATACCTACTGAAAAAGAGCAAACCGCTATCGCTACTGTTCTATCCGATATCGACGCCCTAATCAGCGAGCAGGAAAAACTGATCGCCAAAAAACAAGCCATCAAAACCGCCACCATGCAGCAATTGCTCACCGGCCGTACCCGTCTGCCTCAATTCGCCCTGCGTGAAGATGGTTACCCAAAAGGATATAAATCAAGTGAATTGGGAGAAATACCCGAGGATTGGGGTGTTTTTGCTATGAATGATGTCGTAGATATCTGTTCAAGTGGGGCAACACCTTATCGTGGTAATAAGGATTTCTATAAAGGTACTAACCGTTGGATAACTAGTGGTGAGTTGAATTACTGCACAATTAATGACACGATTGAAAAAATAAGTGATGAAGCTGTTTTAAAAACAAACTTGAAGATTCATCCTGCAGGAACTTTTCTTATGGCTATTACCGGTCTTGAGGCGGCTGGAACTCGTGGTGCATGCGGCATAGTTGGGAAACCATCTACCACTAATCAATCCTGTATGGCGATATATCCGAATAATAAGCTTGTAACTCCATACTTGTATTATTGGTATATCTATAATGGCGAAAATCTTGCATTTAAATATTGCCAAGGTACAAAGCAGCTAAGCTACACAGCAGGTTTGGTACGAAAAATACCAATTTATTTGCCGACAGAAATAAAAGAACAAACCGCCATCGCCGCTATCCTCTCGGGCATGGATGAGGAAATTCAGGCATTGGAACAACGCCTGACTAAAACCCGTCAAATCAAACAGGGTATGATGCAGGAATTGCTGACAGGAAAAACACGCCTGGTGAAACCTTTATGAGGGACATGAATGAGTGAACAGATATTTGAATGTGGCAGTCGCTGGTTAAAAGCGGATTTTCATCTTCATACCCGTGCCGACAAGGAATTTACCTATACGGGTGAAACAAATCGTTTTGCTGCCGATTATGTTGAGGCATTACGACAGGCCAATATTGGCCTGGGGGTGATTAGCAATCACAATAAGTTTGATCTGGACGAATTCAAGGCCTTGCGTAAACAGGCCAGAAAATCCGGTATTGGCCTGTTGCCGGGTATTGAACTGTCAATCAAAGATGGTCTGGCGGGCATACATACCCTGGTGGTGTTTTCTGATGTATGGATAAACAATAAAGAAAATACCAATTATATTCAGAGTTTTTTAAACGTAACCTTTGCTGGCGTGGCCAATTTTGAAGATGAAAATGCCCGTTCAAATCATGATATTGTAGAAACCGTACGGGAACTGGATAAGTTTAGTAAGGATTATTTTCTGATCTTTGCGCATGTTGAAGCGCCCAATGGTTTATGGGGTGGCTTAATGCCAGGCCGAATTAAAGAGCTTTTCAATCATGCTCATGTGCAGCGCCGGGCCCTGGCATTTCAAAAGGTGCGTACCCGGGATCTCCAGCAAAAAATCCGGCAGGAATTGGGTGATTTATATCCGGCAGAGGTGGAAGGATGTGACGCCAAGAAGTGTGCGGATATATCAGCCAGAAAAGAAGCCTGTTACCTTAAAATAGGTGCTTTCAGTTTTGAAGCGGTTAAATTTGCCTTGCAGGACAAGGCTTCCCGGGTAAGCAAAGAATTACCCCGCTACTCCCACTCCTTTATTCGTAAGGTTGTTTTTGAAGGGGCCGGTACCTTGGGGGGTACGGAAATTTGCCTGTCGCCCGAGCTCAATACCCTGATCGGTATCCGGGGCAGTGGCAAATCTTCTATATTGGAAGGTATTCGCTATGCCTTGAATATACCGTTTGGTGATAAGTCTTCTGATGTAGAGTATAAAGAGGGTTTGGTAAAACACCTGTTGCGTAGCGGTGGCAAAATTACGATTGATGCGATTGACCAGCGCGGACAGCATTATCAGATAGGCCGTATTCTTGGTGAACAACCTGATGTTTATGTCAATGGGCAGTTGCAGCCAGGGGTATCCATTCGTGAAACGGTTTTGCACCAGCCTATTTATTTTGGGCAGAAAGATTTATCAAGCACCGGGGCCGGTTTTGAAAAAGACCTGATTGAAAAGCTGCTGGGTGAAGCCTTGATGCCAGTTCGCCAGAAAATTGAACAGGCCCGGCAGCGGGTTGTGGATGTCATTGCTCAGATTCAACGCATTAACCGTGCCGCAACACAAAAACAGGAATGGGAACAAAAGAAGCAGGATGCGGAATTCAAGTTAAAATTTTACCAGCAACATGGTGTTGAACATAAATTGCAAAGGCAGATAGATTTTAACCGGGATGAACGTAAAGTAGAGCAAGTGATACAGGGAGCGCAGCATTATCTTGCTGAGCTAGATGGTTTTATCGCCCGTTTTGAAGATGAATTGAAAAACCAGGTTTTGTATAAATCAGCACAAAACCAAATTTTTTTTGAGGAGTTTTTTGCTATTTATCGGCAGTTGCTGGCCCGGTTGGACAATATTAAAGAAAACCTGCTCAATGACCTGGTTACGCTTGAACAATTACAGCAGAAGTCTGCCCGTTTTCAAATACAAAAACAGGCCCTGAAAGAAGAGTTTGCCGATATTGAGCGTAAATTGGCCAATGAGTTAAAGCAGGCTGGCGCACAGGCTATTAGCCCGCAAGAGTTTAAACAGTTAAAAAGCCTGCTGGATCAGGCAGAGCAAATGTTGACGGTATTGGCTAAAAGTGAACAACAGTACGAAGCGCTAAACCAGCGTCTGCTACAAGAGCTGGCTACATTGAATGATTTGTGGCTGGAAGAATACCGAACCATAGAGCAGGTGTTGAATAAAATCAACCGTCTGGAATCGCCACTGAAAATAGTGCCTCAGTTTAAAGCAAATAAAATAGCCATGCTCAAGCATATTCAGGACTTGTTTCGTGGTAGCCGTATACGTGAATCCACCTTGCAAACCGTGGTGGAATCGTTTAGTGATTTTGCAATGGCATGGCGTGGTAAAAATACTTTGCAAGACTTGCTGGGTGGCTCTTTTGACACGTTTGAGCAGTATTTTGAAGAAAACCTGCCTGCTTTACTAACATGGCAAGTTCCTAACGTTTTTACGATTGAGTATCATGGTAAAGCATTGGCCCATCACTCATTGGGGCAACGTGCATCTGCCCTGATGCTGTTTGTGTTAAGCCAGCAGGAAAATGATGTTGTTATTATTGATCAACCTGAAGATGATCTGGATAACCAAACTATTTACGATGATGTGATTAAATTGGTTCGTGAATTAAAACCGGAAACACAGTTTATCTTCGCTACACACAATGCCAATATTCCGGTGCTGGGTGACGCTGAACAGGTGATTGCCTGCGAGTATCAGGATGAGCATATCGCACTGGTGGCTGGCAGTATAGATTGTGAAAATATTCAGCAACGCATCGTTAGTATTATGGAAGGTGGGGCAGAAGCTTTTGAGAAACGTAAACAGGTATATGAAGCATGGAAACCGAAGAACTCTTGGCAATAATTGCACGCGATGAAGACAGCAAGCACCAATTTAAGGCCGATGTGAACAATGCTTCCTCATTGGCGGCAGAAATGGTGGCCTTTTCCAATAGCGCCGGGGGGTTGATTTTTATTGGTGTCAATGATGACGATGGCTCCCGTTCAGGATTAACCAGAGATGATGTTGGCCGGATCAATCAAATTATCTCAAATGCAGCGACAAACAACGTCCGCCCGCCAATCAATCCGGTAACTGAAAACATTCAGCTCCCTGATGGTTTGGTTGTTGTGCTGCAAATAGAACCGGGTATCAGCAAGCCGTATATGGACACGCAAGGCTATGTATGGGTAAAAAATGGTGCTGATAAACGCAGGGTAACGGCACGTGAAGAGCTGCAAAGAATGTTTCAGGCAGCGGCGCTTATACATGCAGATGAAACGCCCGTGAGCCGGACTTCTATCGCTGATATTGATGGCAGTTTTTTTGATGCTTTTTTTGAAAAGGAATATGGAGAACGGGTAGAAGACCAGGGGGTATCACGAGCCCAGCTGCTGGAAAACATGAATTTGGCTAAAGATGGTCAATTGAATATTTGCGGTACCTTATTATTTGCAACCCGTCCTCAGATGTATCTTCCGGTATTTATTGTTAAGGCAGTGGCATTTGAAGGCAGGGCTATTGAAGATGAGCATTACAGGGATAGCCAGGATATTGCTGGCAAACTGTCGGATGTTTTTCAAAAGACATTGGGTTTTGTTTTAAATAATATTCGGCATATACAAAATGAACAAGGGTTTAATTCAATCGGGGAACCGGAAATTCCAAGGGTTGTTTTGCAGGAATTGATTGCCAATGCACTGATTCATCGTGATTACTTTGTCAGTGCACCGGTTAAAGTATTGGTGTTTTTAGATCGTATTGAAATCATTAGTCCCGGGCATTTACCCAACAACTTAACCATTGAGAATATCAAAATGGGTAACTCGAATGTTCGCAATCCGATTCTGGCTTCATTTGCCCCCAGGGTTTTACCCTATAGGGGGTTGGGCAGTGGCATTAAACGGGCCATAAAGGCTTATCCTGATATTGATTTTATTGATGACAGGGACGGTAATGTGTTTAAAGCGATCATCAAGCGCAGGGTAGCATAAAGGAATCACATGAGTAAAATTGGCCAGCGTGAACGCATTACACAAGATCGTATTGTCCGGCTGTTCCAGCAAGCGTTGGGTTATCGTTATTTGGGTAACTGGCATGACAGGAATAACAATAAGAACATAGAGGTCCCCCTGTGTCAGGATAGTTGTCACCCTCCCATTTCAACTAAAACAGGCGGTAAAGGACACTCATCATGGCCCGTTATTCCCATGAACGTAAACAAGCGGTACTTAATAAATTACTCCCCCCTTAC
>JAAYHN010000331.1 GCA_012735395.1 Alcaligenaceae bacterium
TCGAGCGGGTTTCCGGCGTAACCATATCACGCATAACCCGCTGGGCCAGTGTCAGGTCTTCATAAAGCAGGGTGGGGGCGGATTGGGTTTTTACGGCTTCCTGTATCATTTTCCAGCGCAAGTTCAGGTATTCCTGGTCTTTTTTGATCTCGTCGTCGCTGGCACCTTCGGCCTGGGTTCTTACAATAAACCCGCCTTTTTCATTGGGGGCCATTAACTGGCTTACCCGTTCCTTGAGTAAATTGCGTTCTTCTTCCGATTCTATTTTTTGTGAAATGCCAATATGCTGTTCATGTGGCAGGTAAACCAGCATGCGCCCGGCAATACTGATTTGGTTGGACAGGCGTGCGCCTTTGGTGCCCAATGGATCCTTGATTACCTGCACAAGTAGTGTCTGGCCCTCGAACAGCAATTTTTCAATTTGGGTATAGGACAGCCCCGTGTTGCGTAATGAGCGGTTTTCACGCAGATCGGCAATATGAATGAAAGCGGCTTTTTCCAGGCCAATATCTATAAAGGCACTTTGCATGCCCGGCAGTACCCGAACCACTTTGCCAAGGTATATATTGCCAACTTTTCCCCTTTGGCTGCTGCGTTCAAGGTGTATTTCCTGAACAGCGCCTAATTCCAGTAATGCAACACGGGTTTCAAAAGGGGTGACGTTGATTAATATTTGCTCGCTCATATTTGTTTTCTCTTGGTCTGGCGTATTATTGATTGGTTCAGGGCGTATATTCTATAGGAGCTTATCACGAGAACATGTCAGAGTTGAAATATGTTAAAAACAAACTTTCAGAATACGGTGTAACCCTTAATAAAGGATTTCGGTGTGAGTGACTCACAAGATTCAAGCTATATTTCCAGTCATATTCGTAAACGTATCCAGTTGGCAGGCGCGCGCTATCATGCCAATGATAATATTTCCGCCTATATTAAACCCGGTGAGCTGGACCTGTTGCAGCAAGAGGTCCAGGAAAAACTAAAAGAAGTCTTGAAAAGTCTGGTCATAGATACCGATGGTGACCACAATACCCAGGATACGGCAAAGCGGGTGGCTAAAATGTTTGTCAAAGAAGTCTTTGCCGGACGCTATCGGGAAATGCCGCCAACAACCGAGTTCCCTAATGTAGAACAGCTTAGTGAATTGATAATTGTGGGCCCCATACAGGTACGAAGCGCATGCTCGCATCACTTGTGTCCAATCATGGGTAAAGTGTGGGTGGGCATTATGCCTAACGAAAAATCCAATCTGATTGGTTTATCCAAATATGCCCGGCTTATTTCCTGGGTAATGGAGCGCCCGCAAATCCAGGAAGAGGCCATCACGCAAATTGCCGATTTGCTGGTTAAAAAAATGCAACCCGATGGTTTGGCGGTCGTAATGGAGGCTGATCACTTCTGCATGCAGTGGCGTGGTGTAAAAGATCTGGGTTCCAAAATGATCAACAGTGTCATGCGCGGCTCATTTTTAAAAGACTCTGATTTACGCAAAGAATTCCTGTCATTATTAAATGGCGCCCGCCAAGGCTAAGGCAAAGCATTGACATCCTCCCCTCCCTCTCGCTAATGCTCGGCCCCAAGGGGCCAAGGAAGGGGATTCCTACCGTGTTTAGCCCACAGGGGCCAACTCACCTCGGTGGGTTCCTGTTGCTGGCGACCTGACTGCATCACTCACTTCACAGGCGAATCGGGCGTGTCCCGCCCTTAA